>CAZBML010000077.1:0-3839 GCA_964493295.1 uncultured Pseudomonadales bacterium
TAATGAAATAATGATTCAATTGAATAGCGATAATATTTGAGCCAAAACGATTTTCTAGTCAGGTCAAAACCCGTGAAGTAGTTGCGGATACCGAGGGCAATCGGAAGTACGGCCAAAAGAAAGATGGGGTCAAGAACCAAGCTCGTTATCTCTCTGATGCCGCCGAGTCCGACCTCGTGCTAGGCGACGACTTTATGGCCATCATTAGTTTTAACCCGGCTAACCCATACGCGGTCGTGATCGAAGATCCCGCCATCATCTCCTCGGCCAAAGTCTGGTTCTCAGCCATCTGGGCCAGTGCCGCCAGGTAAAAATATCCTATCAAGCCTTCCGGGAGTCTCCCGGAAGGTTGGCTTTCGCTAATTCAACCAAACTAGGCAGTGACGCAGCTAGTAGGATTAAAAATCCCCCAAATAGGGTCGAGGGGCGTATTGGTTCTGCAAAAAACAAATATCCAAACACCACTCCCAAAATAATCTCGGCGAGCCCAACCAAGCTTCCCACGCTCGCCTCGACATGGCGAAAACCCTCAATCACCGCCATATTGGCCAGTAACATGGCGAAGATATATCCCAGCTGTCCGAGCCATGGCTTAGCAATAGAGCCTATCGGCAGCGTTTCTCCGAAAATCCAAGCGAGCAACCCATTTGCCACTACCATCACGAAAAAGTAACCCATCATAATTTGTAGTTCATGATAATTCCCCGACAGCTTTTTGGGTAGTACTGCCGCCACAGAGCCCATCAGTGCCGCAGTAACCATAACAAGCGCGGATACTACCTGATCTACTCTAAGAGATAGTCGATATATAGTTAAAATCCCCGCAACCGCCAGTAAGAGTGAAATTATTTTAGTCATCCCCATTTTCTCCTTAAAGAAAACCAGTCCAATTAGATAGCCACCAATTAGCAGGGCCGCGTAAAAGACCACCGTTCCAGTCCCCAATCCTAACCCTTGAAATCCAAAATAATACGGCGCTTGATTCAGTCCTCCACAGAGCGCAATAATTCCGAACCATTTCCAGTCTTGACTGGCAATTTTGCGAAAAATCTTATTGCTCAAGCCATAAATGAGCACAAATACCAGTAGAACCAATCCGCGCGTCCAGGCCTGAGAGAACTCCCCAAAATATCCGCCCATCATCCTCGACCATATACCATAGCTCCCATAAAAAAGGGCAGAGATCAGGATATATACGGTTCCAATCATTTGTTTGCTCATATCGTGTTTATTCCTCAAACCTTAAGTCGATGTAATTAGTATTTCTGTATGATTCTATTCCTATTCTCTTGTGAGTAGCTATATCTATACCGGCCAACACATTTAATCTTGTAACGTCCAATGTTCCTCGAAGATGCCAATCCCAAAGTTTGTACGCTTCTCGTGCACAGAGCCCGTCTACTGTTACACCCAAAGAGGCCAAGTCCGCCAAAAGCTCTTGGTGTTTATGATCAGTTATAAATATTCTCTCTTTTACAGTTGTCATATACTTGCATTCTCTCATCATTCTGTTAATATTCAATCTGATGTCCGAAATAATAGACACTACCATTCAGCTCCTCACCCAATTTGGCGTGAGTGAGTCAGAAGCCAAGATATATCTGGAGATACTATCGGGGAGGGGAGATACGGCCCTCACTCTTTCCCGCCAGCTCAAACTCGCTCGCACCAAAGTGTATAGACTACTGGACAATCTTATTGCTCGTGGTCTTGTCATCACACGCCTTGGGGATAGGGGAGCCAGGTTCACCGCTCTCGCCCCCGACCAGCTCGATCTCCTCCTATCTGACCGCGAGCACGAGCTAGACAAGCTGAAGTCGTCGCTACCTACGCTTCAATCACAACTTTCCGAACTCTCACTTAAAACAGAATCTACTAAGTCCCAGGTTCTCTACTACCACGGCCTCGAAGGTCTCAAGCAAGTCACCTACAACTCCCTCAGGGCAAAAGGAGAGCTCCTTACCTACGAGCTCTCTACCATGAATGCTTTCTTGTCCAAAAAAGAAGCCGAGGACTTGCGCCGTAAATTTGTCACGAACAAAATTACCTCCCGCACCCTGACCAATGCTACCCACCTAGATGCGTGGACAGACATCCCCGAGATCGTCGAAAAATACTGGGAGATCCGCCATCTCGATCCCCGCGACAAACCATTTCAGTTCGAGATCTTGATCTACAACGACGTCTACTGTATGTACCGATATATCGGGAAAGATATTTTTTGTGTCGAGATCCACTCGGCTGAACTCGCCGATATGCAACGCCAACTATTCGAGTATCTCTGGTCAGACGCCAAAAAGTTCAAAATTATCGACTCTCATGGCACAGCTATGCTACTTTAGCGGCGCCTTCCCGAACTCCTCACTCGCCCCCAGCTTCGCCGCCACCTCAGGCGTATAAGCCTCGGTAAACACGAGGATCACTCCGTCTGGATCGCGGAACGCAACTTCTAGTTTCCCCCAGTAATAGTGTCGCACAGGAGTGGTGGGCTCCACCCCCATTTTGTGTGCCCGGTCAATTATTTCTCCAATCGAGTCTACTTCTATCATTAGTGACATTTTTGATGAGGAGATCGTTTCCTGGAATACTTCCGGTTTAACCGCTCGGTGTCCATCGGCAATCTCTAGCTTCGCTGTACCACAGGCAAATGTCACCCCACAGTAATCTTCCTTTACCTCTTTATCTGGTCCGTACTCAAAGATCTTTTCAAACCCCAATCCACTGTAAAAGGCCAGAGATTTAGCAAAATCCCGAACCTTAATATGTGATCCAATTGTTTTAATCATATAAAAGCTCCATACATATAATATAAAAGAATAATATAATTAGGTTGATAAATACGCAATAGTATGATATACATACATCTGTATGTTAAATATCTTCTGGACAGCCAGTTACCATGGCAAGGCAATATATCAAAAAGACTATGATTTGGTAGCTAGCACCATAGACGCTCAAGAGGGGGTCGAAGTCGTAGCCACCGAGAAGGGGAATTACCAGGATTTATTGCCCCCCACAATCCGCACCAAGCTCAGCAATCAACCTGACGCGCTCCACTACGAAGCCGTTCGTCGCGGCATCCTCTGGTCCGACGCCGTAATTATCGAGATTAGCCACGAAGACTTCCAGCTCGGGCACGAAGCGACCTTGGCCCTCCAAAGCAAAAAGCACGTCCTGTGTCTTTCCACCCACGAAGACTTTTCTCGCAAAATCGACAACCGCTACTTCCACGCCGCCAAATACAACAAATCAACTATCGAGGAGCAAATCAAAAACTTCCTAGCCCTAGCTCAAAAAGATTTGCTCTCCCGCCGGTTTAACCTATTCTTGACCAGTAGTCAGGAGCAGTTCTTAAAATCAAAAGGTCAGGAATCCGGCCTCGGCGCCTCCGACTACCTCCGCTCCCTGATCGATACTGCAAGGAATCTTAACTAGGTTCTAGCTGGGTAGGTAATCCAAAATCAGTACACATCTCGATCTTTACGCCAAACAATTTCAGTTCGGAATACTTATCTATTATGACAACTATAACCGTATCGCTAATCATTGATTCCCATGGCACCACCGAACTAGTCTAAGTTCCGATATAATCACCCCATGCAAAAACACTTCCTGTCCTACGGCGTCAAAAATATCTCCTTATTTTACTGGATAACCCTGTTCATTAATGGTTGGTTTATTCTCCCCAACTGGGTATTCTATTTTCGCCAGCATATCGACCAAACACAGCTAGGGATAGTCGAAGGTGTTGCTGTGATGGTGGGCATCCTAATGGAAGTTCCCTCAGGAGTGCTGGCCGATCTCCTGGGCAAAAAGAACACTCTTATTTTGGGTAGTAT
>CAZBML010000078.1:0-3807 GCA_964493295.1 uncultured Pseudomonadales bacterium
GATCTTGATATTCCTGGGATCAAAGACGCGGATCCCTGTATGGAGGGTACTTTTTTTGCCTAGTTTTACCCCAGCAATTCTCCAGATTAGATTGCGGATGGAGTGAAAGGGAATATACGTAGTTGCATGTAAGACCATGAGACCAAAATCGAGGAAATAACTCTCAATACGAGGAATTAACTTGAGGGAGATTGCCTGCCCCCAGGTATATGACTTGCCGTGTTTGTCTTTTAGAGGGAAGTTCATAAGAAGATTGTATCCTATTTCGCTGTTTTTAATAAAATTTTGAGGGTTTCGACCGCACATTTTTCCCAGGAGAAATGCTTAGCGCGAGCAAGGGATTTTTTGACCCAAGAATTGCGATCTTTTTTTATCTCCATGACTGCACGGGCGATATCGGCTGGATCGGTGGCATTAAATAGGAGCCCAGCAGAGCCGACTACCTCGGGGAGCGAAGAATTGTTGGAAACTGCAGTAGGCGCGCCACACCCCATGGCTTCGATCGCGGGGACGCCAAACCCCTCGTAGAGAGAAGGCAAGACATAGACATCGGCGTATGTATAGAGCGCTTTACGGGTTGTATCGGAGACATATCCTGTGAGGATAATATCTTTTGCCTCAGGAGAGGAGCGGATGACCTCGAGGGTTTCGCTGGCCAACCAGCCGATCTGGCCGGCTATGACCAACTTGCCAGGATACCCCGATTGTTTCAAAAGATGAAATGCCTGGACCAATTTGATGGCGTTTTTGCGGGGCTGAATGGTACCCAAAAATAGGATGTAGGAGTTAGGAGTTAGATGATAAGAATCGAGAATATTTTTGTCTGGTTTTCGGGTGGTATTAAAAATCTCGGAGTCGTAACCGTTGTGGACAACACTAATCTTGGCACTAGGTACCCCATACAAATTGATTAAGTCTTGCTTGGTGGCATAGGAGACGGCAATAACGTGGTCGGCCTGCTTCACTGCTTTGCGTGTCAGGTGCCGGAGTTTGTAGAGATCGGAGGGCAAGAATAAAGATGGGAAGTACTCGTAGGCCAAGTCGTGAATCGTGACAACACTGCGACTGCCGATATAGGGCGGCATATAGTGGGCTGGCGACCAAAAAACATCATGCTTTGCGTGAGTTGCAAGATGAAAGGGCAAGCCAAAGAGGAGCCACCCTTTCTTGGGTTTGACTAAGTGATAGTGCCAAGTGTCGGTTTCTGGAGGCAGATCGGCGACAAGCGGATCTCGATGGTAGAGATGGAAATCGATGTTTTTCTCTTTGTACCACTCTGACAGTAAATGGAAACAATACTGGCCGGTACCAACACGACTTGTGACATTGGCTTCGTTGATGTCAATCCCGATGGATAATTTTTTCATAGACCTCCAAGGTTTGTTTGGCAGTATTATCCCAAGTAAATTTTTGCGATTGCTTGAGACCGAGCTCAATCAGTTTGGAGCGCGAGGAGAGTGCCTGCTTGATCCCCGTAGCAATCGAGGTAACATCCGTTGGATCAATTAAGATTCCTGCCTTGCCAACTAACTCGGGGAGTGAGGAAATATTTGAGGTCACAACGGGAGTCTGGCACGCCATGGCTTCTAGAACGGGGAAACCGAAACCTTCGTAAAGGGAGGGATAGGCAAAAACACTGGCTGAGGCGTAGACAGCAGGCAGGTCGGAGTCTGGCACATAGCCAAGAGATTTAGTTTGACTCCCCCACCCATGCTTGCCGACAATCACGAGTGGGATGTTTAGCGAGCTCGCCGCCTCTACGAGGCGAGCTAGGTTTTTGCGTGGCTCCTGGGTACCCACGGATAAAATAAACTGGTCGGGTAAAGCATAAAGTCTTTTCACTCGATCAATTTCTTTGTTTTTTTGTGGAGCATAACGCTGATCTATACCTGGATATACCACGTCAATCCGCGAACTAGGGAGGTGATATATTTCCATAAGATCATTTTTTGTACTCTTTGAATCGGCGATAATATGTGTCTGAGAAGAAACAATCTTGTTCAAACGTTTTGTCTGAGCACGCAGAATTGAGGGTTCAACCGTCGACGGATATTTAACAAAAACCAAGTCGTGAACCGTGGTCACAATCGGGGCTTTGGCACTAGGCTGGCTCCAGTCAGAGGCATGGATCAAATCAACTGGCCCAGTGAGTAGCTCGAAGGGGATCTCGCTATCTGTCAAAGCAAAACCGGCTAGTCTGGGGGGGAGAGGAAAGATCTTCCAGGTTGCTTGGTTCCAGGGTTTTTCTTGGCTAAGCCGTGTAAAGAATGAGCGTTGGCGGAGAGTCCCTGCGTAGAGGACAAATTCGTGAGCTGAGGACATAAGGAGAGCTTTGGTGAGACCAGTAACATATCTAGAGACACCGCTACCCAAGTAACACATCTGCGAAACATCAATGGCTATTTTCATATATATCTACCTGTATTCCTGGATACACCTTTTGACTGGTAATAGTATAGCCAGATTTGGCAAAATTTGCCTGCCCGAGTTTAGTTGTATCAAATAAATCCTCGACGTACTTAATATAGTAGATCTTCTCACCAGATAGAGTTTCGTGGCTAGGCTCTATGATCTGCTGGTGATAGCCATAGTAAAGCAGAGGAGCATTTTGCGCGCGCGATGGCATAGCGAGGACTGCATCTGCTGGCAGATCAGCCGTGAGCAGGCGCCAGTTCTCCCTCTGATATCTAGGTGAGAACCAAAAGATGGATAAGCAAACTAAGTGAAGAGTGATTAATAGTCCCGTGATTCTGGATGATCTACTCTCTAAGCCAATCGCCAAGAGTAGGAGGTAGGCGGGCAAAACAAATAGCACCCGGACATAGGAATAAACGGGGAGAACAAATGCAGTGGCGAGTCCCAACACAACAGGGATAATCCCCCACCCAAGCAGGATAAGATATTTTTTAAAGGCTACACGACGGAGGATCCATGCGTGGAGCAAACCAATGAGAGCAACTAGAGCGCCGTAGAGCCATTTATTGTCAAAACCAATACGCCCAAGATTGAACTTGACCCAGGTCAAAGGGAGAGATTTCCAGGAGAGTCCGCCTACTACCCTACCCCACTCGGGACTACCAGAACGGGTCGACTCACCGATACCGAGCGAAGTGATAAAGGAAGGCAGCCAGGCTAGCAGGGTGAGGGCTGAGCAGACCTGGAGCAGGAGGAGGCCGTAGCGCCTTTTCCAAATCACGTATAGTCCTTGAGCGACCAAGACAAACCACGAGAGATAGGAAGTCCAGAGAAAGGCAGTAGTAAATAGGAAATAGGAAGTAAGGTGTAGTTTAGATGCGTTTTTATTGTTTAATATTTGCAAGAAGTAATAGAAACTAGCCGTGACCAGGAAAGTAGTCAAAGCATAAGTGCGTCCCTCCTGTGAATAATAAATGAGGAGTGGATTGGTGGCGGCGAGGAGGCCAGCAATAAAACCAGTTTTTTTGGAGCCGATCTCCTGACCTATTTTGGTAACAAAGTATACCGTGAGCACCCCGGCGATGAACGATGGGAGGCGGAGCGCTACTTCACTATATCCAAAAACTTGGGTGGTGAGGTAGCCGAGCAAGTGGTAGAGCGGAGGCTGGTAATCGGCGAGGGCATAAGTGAGGAGAGGACCCATCCTGCCCATGAGTGCGAGAGCTTGGATGCTTTCGTCTAGCCAGAGAGATTGGTTGAGCAAAACTAGACGGAGCGCGATCGATAATCCGAGCAGATATCCCATACTCTGATTGTACCAGGCCGACGAGATCCTGAGTTTCCTAATTTTTTTGATTGGCGTAGGATAGGCTCTATGAACCAAAATACTTG
>CAZBML010000079.1:0-3778 GCA_964493295.1 uncultured Pseudomonadales bacterium
TCTCCTCGACTATGCTCGGAGCAAGCTCACGAGCATCTTATCTTTTCTCAGCATTACTTCAACAATCTCAGTGCATTGATGTGGGTCTATTTTTGACTCAATTAGTTTTTGTTTCTTTGTGTGACTCCAGCCCTTTAGTTGTTTCTCCCTTTGGGCAGATAAGTACTTATCAATGATTTTCTATTAAGGTGCTGAGTAAGTCTATTTCGCAAGTTATTGGAGGTCCCGACGTAGTACGTTTTCTGATCACAAAGAAGCAAATACACATACCATGGCATACTATAAATTTATCATTTTGGCTTGCACTGAGCTTGTCGAAGTGTTGCGGGACTAGGACTCGAACCTAGGAGACGACATTCAGAGTGTCGCATGATACCACTTCATCATCCCGCATCTGCATGGAGTATTTTACCTCAAAAGTGGCCTATACACACTGGTGGACTGATTTTGGTCATCGTTACCTAGCAGTATCCAAAGAACTCCGTCAAAGATTAACTTTAAAATAGGTGTTTTCTTGATAAATTCTGTCGTTTGATCCTCAACCAAATATTGAAAATGGTCATTTAGCAGAATGGCGCCACATAATAAGTTTGGGAGTATGGCGACTTTAGCTTTCCAAACCTTCAGTTCTGTCTTGTTAGTAACAAATTTAAGACTGGAATTAGTTAGCTCCCCCATACCTGAGAGAAGACTTTCACATTCGATTAAACTTAATGGTATGAATGAATCAATCATATTTACCCCACGTAGACTTAGATGGCGGATCGCAAACCTTTAGAGTGATTTGAGGTGGGAGTGGGTGTATCCCCAGATCGCGCCGAGGCCGACCCAGGTAAATAACATGGTAGTAACCCAGCCGATCCCGGGGAGCGCACGCAGGAGGTAAAAGATGGCTAGGCCGACAAAGTAGGTAGCGTAGACACCCATCTTGTTCCAGCTGAACTGGCGGGCGACAAAGCGACCGAGAGCATAGCTACTAGCTAGCTTGGCTAAGACGAGGCACAGCGCAAATAAAGGAATCATAAACCCGACAATTGGGAGACCGATCACGCTGATTGCGAGAACCAGCATGAGGGGGAGCGCAAAAATAACTATCAAAAACCCGATACCTAGACTGCGCAGAAGCGAGTTTTCGACAGTTTGCGAGAGCCCCATGCCAGACTTGGGGAAGAGGCGGAGGAGTAATGCCCCAAGGAGGAGGTAGCCAAGGAGTGAGATCAACAGCCAGCCACGATGGGCGACCAGACCGAATTTAGCGAAATCTTCTTTGGCTTTGTCCATGTCACGGCGAGCATCTGAGGGTGGAGTGAAGCGAGAGATCGTCCCTGCGACAGTTGAGGTGGGGCTCTGGGTCAAGGTCGAGCCATCCTCCCCTAGCGCATAGGTGAGGTTGCCGCCAATACGAGAGTTTGGACCTAGATCGATTACTCCTCCCCCGAGGCGAGCTTCTTTACCTACTTTGCTGTCTAGATAAATAGTCCCGGCGCCTACCATGAGATTGCGGCCAACGGGAGCGTAGTTTTTGAGGTTACCAGTGCCTGTGACAAGCGAGCCGCCGATTTGACTGGTTGAGTCAATTGTGACATTCCCAGCCCCTGCGACGACAGAGTTGCGGACTGTGGCGCCAGTCAAGATCAGATCTCCAGTACCTACAAAGAGTCCTCCTTTGATATCTCCACTGATGCGGACAGTGCCTGCACCAACAAATACGTCACCCGTGATAGTCCCGTCGATGCTAAGTGATTCTGCGGCGACAAATAGATCATCATCGATTGTTTCGGTGGCAGGTATGACCACACTACCCTGCTCCTGGATAATGACTTTGGCTAGCACTGGAGTAGGCGCGAAGAAAGTGTAGAGGACAAATGCTAAAGGGAGAATAATTTTTTTCATTTTAGCTCCTTGTATTCTTTGGGTTTAGATTTGCGGGCTTCGATTTTTTTGAGAGTTTGGAGGATTCGTTCGTGGAGATTGATATCTTTGATCCGGGCAATCCGGAGGATGGTGACAACCAAGTCGCCCAGCTCTTGCTCATAGGACTCGTCCTGCTGGGCGGCCAAGTTTAGGGGTTTCCTGCCGTGCTCGGCCAGGTAGGCACGGGCGATCTCCCCGACTTCTTCGGTGAGGGAGAGCAGGAGAATGGAACCATACTCTTTGGAGTACCTCTTGCCCCGATCGATGCGAGAGAGGTAGTTAAAATACTCGGCAAATGGCGACTTGTAGTGCGGGCGTTTTATTGTGGTCATGCCTTCATTTTACACTATAAATTAGTAGTTAATGGTGGCTGGGACAGTACCGAGTAAATGAAAAGAGCCGGATTTGAAATTGGCTGATTGGATGTCGGCCCCGCCGATCTGTTTAATCCGCCTTTGGATCATATCCCCTACAGCTTTTGCGGCTGGGCTCGTAATAGAATCTGGCACCGTGACACGGCCGATCTGAAAAGTACTAGGGTTGATACTGAGCTGGTTATTAGTCATCCCTCCCGTACCTTTGACATAAAAAGGCAAATCTCCGGAGACATACTTGATATACTCTTTGCCTTTTTCGATGTCCTTATCTGAATAACCGAGGTTCTTGGCGAGGGAGATAGCGGTCCCAATTTTGAGATAACCTGAGGCCTCGCCAGTGCCATCGGCATTAAATCTGACCTGCACATTTTTAAGCGGGAAGTAGACATCGCGATCTTCCCAAACTGCGAAAACCGAAGTAACCTCCTCGCTCGTGAGATTGACGTCTAGCTTGACTTTACCGGTAGCGTTTTGCTCGCCGTATTTAGACTCGAATGCAGAAACGAGTGACTTGTCGGTTTTGATTCCGAGATCAATGGGCCCCGTCACATATGACGAGAGACTGGGCACGAGTCCGAGATAGGTCATGATAGCGACGGGAATGAGAATGAGGATCAGCAAAAATATGAGCAACTTTTTCATAGTACCTCCAGTTGATTGACTATGAATATATTAAACTACTTTGATTTTGGGAAAGAAAGCCGGGGTACGCTTTGCATATGCTCGCCAGTCCGCGCGCCCTTTGTATTTGGCTTCGAGGAGTGGGATACCAGACACAAAGAGGAGGAGAAAATCGATGACCAGTGGTCCGACAAAAACGAAGTAGTTGCGAGAGACGCCGTAGGCGAGCAGAGCAATACCCCACCACAGAGTAGCTTCCCCAAAGTAGTTGGGGTGGCGGGTCAGACTCCACAAACCGGTGGTCATGAGCTGGCCTTTGCTAGATTTTTTCTTTTTAAACTGAGTGAGTTGATAGTCTCCCACCGCCTCAAAGAAAAATCCGGTGAGCCAGGTGAACATACCCAAATACATCATCCAAGGACTGATCGTCGCTACTCCAATAATCCCTAATACCACCGGGATAGAGACGAGTTGCATGAGGAACCATTGCAGAAGGAATATTTGTACAAGGGAGCGGATCACCCAAGTTTTGCCCCAGTCTCTGCGCCACTGTGCATAGCGAAAATCTTCTCCCCTGCCCCAGTTACGGGTGAGGATATGGAGAGCCAGACGCACACCCCAAATGACGACATAAGCTAACACAAGCTGAGAGATAAAGTTGCCACTGCTAAATATGTAAGCCACCCCAGCGATTACGACAAATCCGATGCCCCAGACGACATCGACAATACTATTGTTGCGGAGCAGGACGGCCAAGAGAAAAGTCATGACAAAGAGAAGGAGTGAAACGCAGGCGGTATAGAAGAAGATGTCGAGCATAGTTTGATCGTAGCATACTCTACGCTATACTGCTTTTATGACGATCA
>CAZBML010000080.1:0-3747 GCA_964493295.1 uncultured Pseudomonadales bacterium
CCCAGTACGTCCAAGTCGACTCTAGCGGAGAAAAATTGTGGTTTGCCAAAGACTTGGCACCCGAGGGTCTCCAAGTCATCAAAACCGTTAAAGGCACAGACCTTGTTGGGCTCACCTACGAACCACTCTTCAACTTTCTACCTGTGGGAGAGCAAAAACCCTACGTCGTGGTTGCGGCCGACTTCGTCACCATGGACGATGGTACCGGTATCGTCCATACTGCCGCCATCTACGGCGAGGACGACTATGTCTTGTCCGTCAAAGAAGGGTTACCCACGATTCCTATGCTCGACGACCAAGGCAAGTTCTTGGATTTTGTCACCCCCCTCGCTGGCCAGTTCTACACCAAATCTCAGGACTGGGTGATCAAAGATCTAGAGAGTCGCAACCTCATGTTCAAATCAGGGATGACCATGCACTCTTATCCTTTCTGCTATCGCTGTGGCACCGCGCTCTACTACAACGCCATTCCTGCTTGGTTTATCAATATCCAAAAACTCAAACCCGATCTGGTCAAGCAAAACGAAAGCATTGCCTGGTACCCCGAGTTTTTGAAAAAAGGTCGCTTTGGTAAAGGACTAGAGACCGCGCCAGACTGGAACATTTCTCGCTCCCGTTACTGGGGCACTCCTATGCCTATCTGGATAGGGGAGAAGGGGACTATCCGGGTAATTGGCTCCACTGCCGAACTGGAGAAATGGGCGACGGGGAAACTGCCAGAGCTCAACGACATCCACCGCGAATTTATCGATGACATCACAATCTACGTCGACGACGCCAAAACCGAGGTCGGTCATCGCATTAGCGACGTCTTTGATTGCTGGATCGAGTCTGGCAGTATGCCATTTGCGGCACAGCATTATCCCTTTGACGGCAAAGAGGTTTTTGAGTCCCGCTATCCTGCTCAGTACATCGTCGAGTACATCGCCCAGACTCGGGCTTGGTTCTACACTCTCCACGTCATGTCGGTTGCCCTCTTTGGTAAACCAGCCTTCGAAAACGCAGTGACAACGGGCACCATTCTGGCCGAGGACGGCACCAAAATGAGCAAGTCCAAAAAGAACTACCCCGACCCCACGCTCCTCATCAACAAGTACGGGGTAGACTCGCTCCGTCTCTACATGATGAGCTCGGTCGTAATGAAGGCCGACAACCTGAGTTTTGCCGAGTCGGCGGTCGATGATATCCGCAAAAATGTCATGAATATCTGGTGGAATATCTTCGCCTTCCATCAATCGGTTGTCCCCGAATCTCCTAGCATCTCTCTCCTCTCTCCTAGCATCTCTCATCCGCTTGACCGTTGGCTCTTGTCCAAAATCGAAGGTCTAACCGCCACGGTTACCAAATACATGGACGCCTACGACGTGGTCTCGGCTTCTCGTCCTCTCATGGCCTTTGCCAAAGAGTTCTCCACCTGGTATCTGCGTCTCTCCCGCGACCGTCTGCGCACGAGTGCCGAGAGTCAGGCCGTACTCACCTATGCACTCCGTCGCTACTGCCTGCTTATGGCTCCTTTTACTCCCTTTATGGCCGAACGCATTTACCCAAACTTGCCTGGCTCCCTTGATTCCGTTCATCTTGAGTTGTGGCCTGTAGGGGTCGACACTCGTGTCGACCAGACACTTGAACAACAAATGAACATTGTTCAAGACATAGTCGAATCAGGCCACGCTAGTCGCAAAGTCGCCGCGATCCGTCTGCGTCAGCCCCTCGCCACCATCACGGTCACAGGTGCTACCTTGAGCGACGAATTGTCCGCCATAGTCAGAGAAGAACTCAATGTTAAAGCCGTTGTACTAGCCAAAGGGGAGTCGCTCTCAGTCGAGCTCGATACGAAACTGACCAAAGAACTGGAGGACGAGGGTACTGCCCGTGATCTCATGCGCGACATTCAGGGTGCCCGCAAAAAACTGGGTTTATCCCCCAAAGACACGGTCGCCGTTACTTTACCCGCTTGGCCCGAGAGTTGGACTGACGAGATCAAGAAAAAGGTCGGCGCTATCACCCTGTCTGTTGGACCAGTGCTTACCGTGACTAAAGTTTGAGACATCAATCAACCGGATCCTAGCCAGCGGTTTAGCTGGTAGACTAAAAATATATGTTCAAACGCCTTCCCGATCTCTGGATCACCCTTTGCTACCTCTTTTCTAGCATCTTGAGCCTGGTTGTCTTGACTAGCATCAGTCCGGATCGCATGCCCCAGCAGGCACTCATGTTCCTGCTAGGATTGCTGGTTTATTTCTATCTCTCGACTCAAGATGATAGCGTCTACAAAACCCTCGCGCCAATCGGTTATCTCGTGGCAGTGATCCTCCTCGTTGCCACTTTTATTTTTGGCTCCTCGGTGCGCGGCTCCATCCGCTGGATCCCCCTTGGGTCGTTCCAGCTCCAGACAGGGGAGTTTGCCAAGCCACTCTTGACTCTAGCTTTTGCTTTTTTTCTTCGCCGTTTTCCCGTGACCACGTTCAAACATCTCTTGCTCAACACTTTTTTGTTTTTACTCCCGGTTGCGCTTATTTTTAAACAGCCAGACCTAGGTACCGCGCTCTCCGTCAGCTCTATTTGGTTGGCGCAGATTTTTGTCAGCGGACTTTCTTTTTACTTGATTGCCGCCTTTACTGCTCTTTCTGTTTTTGCCCTCGAGTATCTCCCACACTTCCTCCACGACTACCAGCTACGGCGACTCGAAACCTTTGTCGATCCTTTCTCTGATCCACTGGGTGCAGGGTACAACGTGATACAGTCGATCATTGCGGTTGGGTCGGGTGGCATTTTTGGCAAAGGGCTCGGGCATGGGACCCAGTCACACCTCCGCTTTTTACCCGAGCGACACACCGATTTTATTTTTGCCTCTCTGGCAGAGGAACTGGGCTTCTTGGGTAGCCTCCTGGTCGTTCTTTGCTTGGGTGCTTTGCTCTATCGTTTGCTTTACCTCGCTACCCATACCCATAGCAGTAGCTCCCGCCTGCTCTATGTCGGTGTCTTTGGCTCTATTTTTTTCCAAACCTTCATCAATATCGGGATGAATATTGGCATTGCCCCAGTCACTGGGGTTACCCTCCCTCTCATTTCGTATGGGGGCAGTTCGATCCTTGCGACTGCAATCACACTCGGGGTCATCTCCTCCTGCGCGCGTGCAGATCACACCAACTCACTCATCGAGATCAAGTAATCTCTCCCAAACACTCCCAAAACATTGCCATCTGGTGTAGTGGTGGTATATAATCCTCTGAGCTATGAAATACGCAGTAATCAAAACCGGTGGCAAACAGTACAAAGTAACCGAAGGCCAGGTTATCGAAGTGGAAAAACTCGAGCTGGAAGGCCAGCCAGTTCAACCTGGTTCCTCCTTTATTTTTGACGAAGTCTTGCTTTTTGTCGATGGCGACAATGTTCAAATTGGTGCCCCCACTGTCGAGGGGATGAAGGTCTACGCCGACATCGTCGAAGAAGTCAAAGGTGAAAAAATCGAAGTCTTCAAGTACAAATCCAAATCTCGCTACCGCAAGCACACTGGCCACCGCCAAAAGTATACCCAGGTCAAAATCAATGGTATTGGCGCCAAAAAAGCCGCTCCAAAAGCGAAGGCTGTTGAGCCAGAAGTCGTGACCAAAAAGGCTCCGGTCAAAAAAGTTGTCGCCAAAAAGACCCCCGCCAAAAAACCTGCCGCTAAGTAAGCTATACTATTTTCGATGCACTATTTTTTTCTAGGTAATACGCCTGATCTCTCACTCCTCGAGCTACGCA
>CAZBML010000081.1:0-3654 GCA_964493295.1 uncultured Pseudomonadales bacterium
GTGTAGTTGATACCAAATGGCAGGACTAGCTCGCGCACGTCATGTGCGTTTTGGAAAGCTAGGGTAATTTTGTCGTCCCCTTTGTTCTCCTGGAGCAAAGTGTTGAGGGCCAGGAGGGTAGCTTTGCTCGTGCCACGGGGGATGTGGATAACACTGGTATTCCCGTTCTCCAGTATTCCCGTGTTCCCGTTGGATTTGTCATCCGACACATCGTCCGCGATTTGCTCGATGGTATCGACGATGAAGGACAGGCGATCTTCTTTTTCGTCGACCTTGCCTTTGACTACAACTACCGAGTTGGGGATGAGGAAGGATTTGACCTCGGCATACGTTTTGGGAAAGACGACAGCCTCGACCTCCCCTCCCTCGTCAGTGAGGAGAAGAAAAGCCATCTCTTGCTGTTTGGTTTTGGTCACCACGGTCTTTGCGGTTTTGATGATGGCAGTGACAGTAATCTTTTGACCTTTGTACTCCGAGAGCTCGGCAAGAGGCTTGCTCCAATCGGTGCGCGCTTTTTTGAGTAGTTTTTGACTGGGGTGTTCGCGCAGGTAGATACCCAGGAGCTCCCGCTCCATCTCCATCAACTTGCGATTATCGAACTCCGTTTTTGTTGATTGCCAATCATCCTGCATATTAACTTCTTCTTGAATAAGTCCATCAAAGAGCCCAGCCTGATTGGAATCTTTCTCAGCTCCCGATTTGCCTACTTTGCTCCTGACCCTGTTGATTTCGTCTAGAATCACAGCTCGTTTGCCAAAGGCGTCAAAGGCTCCGACTTTGATCAAACTCTCGAGCACTCGTTTGTTTGATTTTTGGGTATCGACCCGAGCGATAAAATCGGTAAAGCTTTTAAACTCTCCACCCCCAGTGCGCTCGAGAAGGATATTGTCGATCGCGGCAGTGCCCACATTTTTGATTGCCGTAAAACCGAAACGGATAGCTTGGCCACCCAGAGATTTTTTGTCTGCCTCGATTTGGAAATCGGCACCAGAGTGGTTGATGTTGGGAGGCAACACGATGATCCCCATTGTGCGACACTCCTCGAGGGACAATGCCATTTTGTCTTCCCGGCCTGACTCGGCGGACATAAGCGCAGTCATATACTCGACTGGATAATGAGATTTGAGGTAGGCAGTCTGGTAGGCAATCATGGCATAACTAGTGGCGTGAGCTTTGTTGAAGCCATAGCCAGCAAAACGCTCGATGAATGACCAGACCTTTTCGGCGAGAGACTCGGAGTAGTTGAGCTTGACTGCCTGAGAGATAAACTTTTTGTGCTCTTTGTTCATGGTCTCGATCGATTTTTTACCCATGGCACGGCGGAGAATATCGGCTTCGCCCAGACTGTAGCCGGCCATGACGTTGGCGATCTTTAGCACCTGCTCTTGGTAGACGGCAATACCATAGGTCTCGGCCAAGATTGGTTTCAAGTCGGGATGCAAATAGACGACACTATCTGGCTCGAGCTTGCCTTTGACAAACTCGGGGATCAGGGCCATGGGACCAGGCCGGTAGAGCGCGATCAAAGCGACGATATCACCAAAAACGTCGGGCTTGAGTTGCTTGGCTAGCCGGCGCATCCCAGGAGACTCCATCTGGAAAACACCAGTCGTCTCACCCCGAGAGAGCATTTCGAAGACCAGTTTGTCGTTGAGTGGGACAGCCGAGAGATCGACTTTGGTTTGGCCCGCGGTATTGATGAGCTTGAGCGCATTTTGCAAAATAGTGAGGTTGCGTAGACCCAAGAAATCCATTTTGAGGAGACCGATTGCGTCGGGCTTGACGTTGAGATCGATCGCGTACATATCGTATTGAGTGGTGATCTTGCCCTCTTTGGAGTCGCGCTGGACAGGAGTATAGTCCGTGAGCGGAGCGTCTGCGATGATCACGGCGGCGGCGTGGGTGGAGCTGTGGCGAGCTACCCCCTCGACTTTTTTGGCTAGATCGAGGAGCTCTTTGAACTTGGGATTCTTGTACAATTCTTGCAGTTCGGCGACACTAGTCAAGGCTTCGTCGATGCTACTGCCGACGGGGATGAGCTTGGCTAGCAAATCTGGATCCGAGTAGGGCAAACCGAGCACTCGGCCGATATCGCGGATGGCGGCCCGGGCTTCCATGGTACCAAATGTGATAACCTGCGCGACCCGATCGACCCCGTATTTCTCTGTGACGTACTCGATGACCCGGTCACGACTAACATCGGCGATGTCGACATCAATATCGGGGGGACTAGGGCGCTGGGGATTCATAAACCGCTCAAACTGTAGGCCATGAGCAAGCGGGTCGACAGAGGTAATACGCAAAATATACGACACAATGGCACCGGCGGCAGATCCACGGCCTGGACCAATACGGATCCCAGAAGACTTGGCCCAGTTGATGAAGTCTTGGGTGATCAAAAAGTACGAGGCGTAGCCCTTGGAGCAAATAACGTCGAGTTCATAATCGACCCTTTCCATAATTTCTTTGCCTGGATTGGGGTAGCGAGCGCCTACTTTTTCATAAACTAGATCTTTGAGGAAAGCTTCGGGTGTTTTGCCCTCTGGCACGGGGAACTTGGGATAGATCATTTTGCCGGTCGGGATCGTCAAATCTATTTTGTCGGCAATTTTCCTGGTGTTGCTTATGGCTTCGGGTAGGTCACTAAAGAGATCGGACATTTCCTCGGGTGACTTGAGATAATAGGTGGGCGAGTCGATCATGGTAAAGCGGTTTTTGTCTTCGAGGGTGGTGCGAGTCTGGATGGCGAGTAATGCGTCCTGGGCTCTGGCGTCGTCTTTGCGGACATAGTGGACATCGTTGGTGGCGATGATTGGGATCCCAAATTTGCGGGAGAGCTTGAGGAGCTCCTCATTGACTGGTTTTAAATCTTTTTCGAGGCCATCGTGGCGCTGGAGCTCGATGTAGTAGTCATCGCCAAAAAGATTGAGGAAGTCCTTTATCCTAATCTCTGCCTGGGCAATCTCTCCTTTGAGTAAGTACTGGGGGATCTCGCCAGCTAGACAACTAGAGGTGGCGATCAAACCTTCGTGATACTTGACTAGTGTTTCCCAGTCGATACGTGGTTTGTAGTAAAAGCCCTCGAGCTGAGCGACTGAGTTGAGTTTGAGGAGGTTGTGGTAGCCGGTCAAATTTTTGGCGAGTAAGAGCAAGTGATTGGTTTTAAATTCGCGCGATTTGTCCGCCCTATTGCCGGCGGTGTAGTAGGCCTCCATGCCGATAATAGGCTTGATCCCATTACTGCGCATGGTATTGTAAAAATGAATGGTGCCATACATGGCGCCGTGATCGGTGAGGGCGAGCGCGTCCATCCCATATGACTTGGCGGCGACAGCCAGATCTTCGTCTTTGCAGAGGCCATCGAGGAGCGAGTATTGTGAGTGGACGTGGAGATGGGTAAAGTCAATGGCCATATGCGTATATCAGTATAGCCGTAAAGCCGTACATCCGTAAATCTCTGGGCAGTGAGATTAGTTTAGCAGATCTTTAAGAAGCTTGTTGCTGGTCGATGGGTCGGCTTTGCCGGCAGTGGCCCGCATGACAGCTCCAACAAAGAAGCCGAGGGCGTTTTGTTTGCCGGCCTTGTAGTCGGCGACGACACTAGGGTTGTCCGCCAAGACTTTCTCGATAATTGGTTGAAGAATAGATTCGTCA
>CAZBML010000082.1:0-2877 GCA_964493295.1 uncultured Pseudomonadales bacterium
TGTTGACGTAATAGCCTATCCTTCGCTCTTAAGAGTTGTTGTGCTTTCATGCGATAATTATGAACTAGCTACTGGGGATTGTAAATCGGTTTTTATTATTAGTGCCAGCCGTTCTGCTCTAATTTGGCATCCTGCAAGGTATTGATAAACATACGCTTCAAGGTTTCTTCAAAACGTACTCCGTACATATCGAGTATCATGCTAAAGGTCGCATGAGTCTCAGTTGGAGGTCCGAAGAAAGGATTGACGTTGGGATCGATGAAGTAATAGCGGCCGGCGGCATCGATACGAATATCAATACGCGCATAGTCGGACATTTTGAGGATTTCAAAAGCTTGTTTGACATAGTTTTTGAGTACGGGATCTTCGTATTTAACATATGACATGCTGAGCCAATCACGCCAGTTCTTGTCAAAAGTGACGACATCCTCGATACCGTCTCCTACCTTGCGCTGGACCGCGTAGACTTTGGTGTTGAGTCCATCTAGGACGGCTGCGGTAACTTCTATCCCTGCAATGAACTCGTCGATCAAGACGGGTTGCTTGTAGGTAGTAAAGAGATCTCGGAGCTTGGCTCGCAACTCTCGCTCGTTTTTACAAATGCTGTCTTCCGCGATGCCGATACTACTATGCTCGTAATTGAGTTTGGGAAAGAGTGGATAGCGGAGTTCGGGATCGATCATGTCACTACTACTACTGACTAACTGGTGGGTAGGAACAGGGATCCCATTTGATTGGAGCAATTGGTACATGAGGAACTTGTTGGTGCCTAGTGCCCACCCGAGCGTCCCAGCCCCTGTGTAGGGGATGTGGAGAACTTCTAGTACGCCAGGAATCGAAGAACCCAGGGTACTCTCTCCCCTCACTGAGTCGACTAAATTGATGGCCATATCAGGATGAAATTTTTGGAGATTGGTAGCCATTTGATCGTCACCGGCAATGGTTACAACATCGATACCCATTTTTTGTACATATTTTGCGACCTGGTTGGCGTATTGGTCGGCACCTTCTTCGCTTAAGTACATCTCCTCAGTTTTGAAATACTCGCGTTTGACGTCGGAGTATAAGATGGCAACTTTTTTGGGGAGTGGCTGTGGAGTGTCTAGTTTATTACCAGGCTCGTCAGAAGGCATATTGGTTAATAATAATAGTTAAAAATAAAATATCAATAGCCCCACTCTCGCATGGTGTTTTGAAGTAGTCTTTTTAAGAGTATTTTGAAAGGTACACCATAGTTGCCGAGAGTGTCTGTGAGTTCGCATACGTTACGATCTGGCCCAAAATGACAGTTTGCGTTGGCATCGATGAAATAATATTTTCCTTGTCGATCCATACGAATATCAAATTTGCCATAGCTAGCCATCTTGGTAATTGAGTAAGCTTTTTTTACCATGCTATCGAGTAAGGTGTCTTTGTACTTAACATATTTGAGGTGATTCTCGTCGTCTGCTTCTTCCCCCCAACAGAGATCGTAATCAAGAAACTCATGACCGGTTGTGTTGTTGGACATATGGATTTGCCGCTCGATGGTATAGACTTTTTTGTTGAATGCTTGAAAGATAAAGGAAGCAAACTCGCGACCATCGATAAACTCAGAAACCAATACATCCTGTTCGTATTTGTGGATGAGATAACGCAGTCTTTTCCTGAGCTCTTTTTCGTTTTCGACGACCGACTCCCGAGTGATCTCTACATTGCTGTGTTCTTCGTTGAGTTTGAGGATGAGCGGAAACTTGAGTGTAGGATCGAGTGGAGTGCGAGGGCTTGTCATGAGTTGAAACGGTGGAACGTTGATGCCATGCGCGGAGAGTAAAGTATAAATTAGATGTTTGTTTGAGCCGATCGCAAAACCAAGAATAGAAGCGCCGGTATAGGGTATTTCTAGCAACTCAAGGGTACTGGGGACGGTGGCACCCAAGTAGTCGTATCCTTTGACAGTAGTGACGAGGTTGAGAGCAAGATCTGGTTTTTCTTTTTGGAGTTTTTTTGCCATGTCAGAATTACCGGCAATAAAGCAGGTTTTAATGCCCAACTTATCAAAGAATTTAGCGAATGAAAGTGCTTCTTCTTTTGATCCCTCTACAGTCGTATATTCTTCGTCAGTAAAAAAATATTCGCGTTTTTCATCGGTATAAATAATGGCAACTTTAGCAGGGAGTTTGCCGCCATCATGATTCTGTTTGGCAATGAGTGGGCGAGTATGAGGGAGATTTAGTATGCTTTTGTTCACAAAGATCTTTTATAACAAATATATTATGCGTTTTGCAATATAATCTGAATATGTCAAATATCTACTATGCAAAGGGAGATACTCTCGTTGACCAATATCGAGATGTTGGTAAAGTATTTGCCACAACAATTAACAAGTCAGTCGAGCAAATTGGTAAAAGTAAAGCGAGGCTCATAAAGATCCGAAGAAATGTTGCGGAATCGGCTTGGAATAATATTTGCAACAATCAAGCGTGTAGCGAATTCGTAAATTGTCTGCGAGCATGGAGTGAGGGTGCTCGCATTACTCCTGTTCAAGCCATGTGGCTTTTGGCTGATAATCTGTCTGGATGTCAAACGATGATCGTGAAATATAGAAGCGGAGTGGCTTTGTTGCATACGGAAGAAGAGTTTAGGGATGCTAAGCATCTAGAACTGCATATGACCAGTCCTCACACAATTTGCTTTCATGACAATGGGAGTAGGCTGAATACCCTTGTTTACAACAACTTGTTGCCAGGTGCTGGCCTATTTGGGTGGCAAAAAGAAAAAATCGTAGCCGTAGACTCGATTTTCCTGAGAGAAGATGGAATTGAAGAAGTAAAGTATCCCCTTTTGGTCAATGTAGTGGCGTGGAACATATGGAGAATGAGTCCACAGCAGGCAAAT
>CAZBML010000082.1:2900-3645 GCA_964493295.1 uncultured Pseudomonadales bacterium
CCAGTACGAATTGTAGAGTCGGTAAAACGACTCGGAACACTGATAGATGGGTATGCGATTAATGTGGTGAGGAAAGTGGGAAAAGAAATACAGGGTTATAAATTGATTTTTGCCCGAGATGAATGGCTAGTTGAGTATTTGGGAAACGAAAATGGAGATACGCTAATACAAGTGAATATTTTAGACCCATCAAAATCGCCCATGGAGTGGAGGTTGCCACCTAAACAGATATGGCGAGGCGGATACAAGTATTTTATGGGACGGCTAAAAACCCTTAAATTACACGTAAGAAAATACAGTCAATTTGCACAAAATGAATTAACTGATGAGAACATCCATCACGTACACCATAAAATTCAGGCACTGATTTTTGGTGATCTCGCAAGAGATTATGTGAGCGATGATCTGGGAGCAATGTGTGTAGGGTTTGTAGACAAAAACACGGGTACCAGCGTAAGTTCTAAGCTAAAAGATAGTAAAGATACGGAAAAAGTTGAGTATATCGACTGGATCAAATAGTAACTATAGGACTAGATTTGTGTTAAAATACCCGAATGATCTCTGGTAAAAGATACAGATTGCGTGGATTTGAACCGACTAATCAGGCGGAGATTGAGCGGATGAACCTGATGTATTTCCATCCTAGTGTCATGGAGGCGAAGGGGTATGCAAGCGATGACCGGCTATATGGCTTGAAGGTCGATTTACTCAAGTCCAATCCGGACATGTTTGGGACTGATACGCG
>CAZBML010000083.1:0-3641 GCA_964493295.1 uncultured Pseudomonadales bacterium
ACCTGAGAGTTTTTGGGTAAAGGTAGCCGTGCTGTGGAGGGTAATGCTGGGAGTAGCCGAGCTTGGATAAACCGAGTCTGCCGAGGCAGTGACTGTCGAGAGGCTCGTGGCAATAGTTGAGTCGAGCGCTAAAACTTTAGGTGGAACAATGAGCCAAATTAGGCTGAGGAGGCAAAATCGCCGAATAAAATGTAAGGTCATAGTTTTTTGTCCAGTTGGATAATCCACCAGTTGAATGATATATCAGTCGAGATGGGAGCGTCGATACCGACCGTGAAGGAGGGGGTACAAGATGCTAGGAGAGAGGAGGTAGATTCTAGAAGTGAGGAATCGGGAATTAGGGTGGGGCAGGTATTTTTGGCTTTGACAAAGAGGATTTTGCCGCCTGTGTTGCCAGTGGGTGTCAAGTAGACGAGTGTATTGGGATTGACATGAGGACTCTCGATAACTAGCTCGGTGTCGGGGGCGACCAAGACGGCTTCACCGGCAGTGGCATTGGTTGAGATGTTTGAGGCAAGGAGAGAGGAACTAGTCGAGTCGCCGGCTGAAGCAATCGTGATCATGCCAGTCGTCAAACTAGCGAGATTGGCACTACCAGAAGCGTCGATGGTGGCGACAGCCACACCACTTTCATTGTAGATATTTAGGCTTTCGAGATTGAGCTCGGTGGCGGTAATTTTGCCGGTTATAGTCAAGTCGCCGTTGATGGCTACTTGGCCGCCTGCATCGACGAGGAGAGTGCCGCCTGCGAGATTGATGAGTCCAGATTTACTATCGATACTCGCGGTATAGAGATGCGAGGTAATATCGAGGTCGGTGATTGTAGCCTGGCCAACTACAGCTAGATAATTGTTGATCGTGACGAAGTCGGCGTCGATGTTCGCGAGCGTGGCACTGTCGCTGGCGAGCGCAGAGGTCAGATCGGAGGAGTTAGATGCTAGGGGTAAAGTGGCCAAAGTAGCCGAACTTGTGGCTTCGGGGGGTACGGGGAGATCGCTGGCGGAGGGGGTGTTGCCGGTCAAGATCGCAAGTCTAGCTTTGATGCGATCGGTGATACTGCCGAGTTCAGAATCCGAGAGGTTGCTAGAGAGACTGGCGATCTTGGCATCGAGCCCTTCGATATGGTTGGCGGTGATTGTGTCGGCCACGATATTTTTAGCAGTAATAGTCTCTGACTCTAGATCATTGAGGATAGCTGTGCGGGCAGAAATGGTTGAGGCGACGAGCTCGCCGTCGATCGTGAGGAGGGGATCGGTATCGGCCGAATTAGCCGGATTGGGCTTGATTTGGACGGGACCACTGATGGTGATAGCTGAGCCACTGGCAATCGGAGAGATGGTTGCGACCTCTAGATTCTGAGTTTTGACTAGCCCAGCGAGGATCTGGCCAAAGGTGCCGATGCGGTCGATGATCTCGGTGGCACCACTACTAAGGATCCGAACTAGTTTGATAACTGGGTTTTGTGACTCTACAACCGTAGCAGAATCTGTAGAAGTGGCGGCCTGAGCCAAGAAACCAAAGTCGCCAATGGAGGTCAAGTAAACATCGGGGTCATACCAAGAGACGTTGATAAAGGCGAGGACCGTGCCCTCGCAGATGCCAGAGTCAAGAACAGTGGAGTCAGGTGAGTCACAGCTAAACCCTTCGAGAGCCTTGGCCACGATACTGCCGGCTTTGAGGGCTTTGACTCCGTACCCTGGTTTGGCAGAAGAAGTAATGGCATCGCCCACCAAGATCGGACCATTTTGGGTAGTAACCTTGAGGGGCACGCGACCGGCCAGAGCAACGGCTGGGCGGTTGGGGCTGTTGCGGGAGGCGGCGTTCCAGTTGAGATCGACCAAGTTGTCGTCCATGACGATACCTGGATTGGTGGTGACGACACCGATAATCTTTTGGTCGTAAGGCTGGCGAGAGAGTGAGACGCCAGCTTGACCTGCTTGGACTGGAGTGGTGATCGAGAGGATGTCTCCGGGGTAGACTGGCTCGGTACTCTCGTAACGCTCTGCAATATCAGCACCCCCGGTGGCAGAACCCCAGCTCGCGCCGTAGCGAGTGAGATAAGTATTGGTTTTGGTGCTACCACGCTTGAAATCGATTTTGAAAGTCAAGTAACTGCCGGCCGTAGGGAAGGAAAAGCTGTATTCTTTTTCTGGTGGGTTGGCGTTTGTGATTGTTTGGATGGTAGATCCGAGGACCCAGGCGTTGTTGCTGTCGCAGAGGGCTTTGGTGGCGTAGGCATTACAGGCATAGACGTTGATCCCGTTACTCGCGTCTGAGCTATCGGTCACGTAGTTGGCCCAGAAATAGGCAAACTTGGTGGCACTAGGAAGAGTTTGGGTTTTGCTAAAGAGTGAGCCAGTCAAGGTAGTATTATTGCTATCGTAAGCCATGGATTTGACTCCTGTCGCCGCAGAGCCTACGGTCTCTAGCTGGTAGCCTACACCGAGAGCATTAACGTCTTCATCGAGAATGGCAGTCCCCCCAGCGGGAACGTTGGCGGCGTTTAAGTAGGTTTTGACATTGGTGTCGCTGTTGAGCTGGATTTTGCGCACACCACCGAGAGTCGTGGAGTTGAGACCGACGTACATGTACTGGTTGTTGTAATCGACTTTGACGGCGCCCACGGTGTCGGTGCCGGTTGAGGCGTAACCTAGTTGCTGGTTGAGTTCAGCCCCACCACCACCTAGACTGGCGCTGTGACTACTTAGTGCCCGCGCGCCAGCTTTGTAGATGTTGTTGATCTGGGTGGCGGAGAGTGCGTTGACAGTCACCATAACGTCATCGATCCCACCTGGCCACTGGGCAGTGGCGCCAGTTGCGCCATTATTTAGTCCACCAATAATTAGTGGGCGAGTAGAGGAGGTGGGGTTAGTGATAGTCCCAGTTGAGGAGGCAACACCATTGATATAGCTAGTGACAGTGGTGCCGCTTTTGACCCAAGCTACGTGGAACCATTGATCAGGGACAATAGTGTGGCCCATGCGCGAACTCTCTATGATTTGCTGGGCGGCCGCTTGGTTGGAAGCAAAGCGAGTCATGTGAGTTTTGTCGGAATAACTGTAATACATAGTAAGGAAGTAACCGTCTGTGTTGGAGAGACCTTTGGAGATAAAGGCCCATTCGTTGGCTCCACTACCGCCACTGGGGATTTTGAGCCAAGCGCTCCAGGTCATGTTGCCTGTCGTCACAGTCAGATCGGTGTCGTTGGCACAAGTGCCTGTGGTTCCGGTACAGAGATAGTCGCCGCCGTCAAAAGTGAGGCCATTGCCACGTACCCCAGCAACGTGGGTAGGGATTGTGCCAGCCGCTCCTGTAGTCATAGGGTTTGCTTTGACTGAGACGTCGGCGTCAGCACCAGTTATCGTGGTTGAGGCCGAGAGAGCACTGGTCCCAGCCATGGGCATCATGAGGCGAGTGTCGCCGATCATTTCGTCTGTTACATAAGTTGAGGTGTAGAACTTGGAACTGGCGTTAGCTTCGGAGCCAATATAATCGTTGATCACTCCAATACCTTTGTTGGTTCCGACATAGATGGTATCACTAGCGCTATTGATCGTTGAGGTTCCTTCGGTGACGTATAGAGTACTACCACTAGTTTGGATCGTGGGGGCAGCTGCGACAGGAACGAGAGCAGGAGTTGA
>CAZBML010000084.1:0-3614 GCA_964493295.1 uncultured Pseudomonadales bacterium
AGGAGACCGGCGATGAATGATTTCATATGTCCTATATTATATATCTGAGTGCAAGTTTTATCAAGTAGGCGGTATTTCCAAGTCGAAAAACGGTGATATTTTGCTGGTGCAAAATTCACCTCTAACTCGGCTAGCACGCCTGCGTAATGTTTTCTTTTGGAACGATCGACAATCTTTCTACCTTTCTTACTAGATGTGGTAGTATAAGTCTTTGTATGGACATGAAAACATTTCAAATCGCGATTGATGGACCGGTCGCCGCAGGGAAGGGAACGACAGCTAAAATGGTGGCCCAGCGACTAGGTTATTTATATGTAGATACGGGTGCGATGTATCGTAGTTTGACCCTCTACGCCAAGAACTGCAATGTTGATTGGAAAGATGAAGCTGGGATTGTGAAATTGTTAGAAAATGATTTGCCGAAAGTAGAATTATCGATTCCAACTGGAACCGAAAAAGATGGCAGGCTGTGTACAGTCAAGTTGAATGGAGAGGATGTTTCGTGGCAGATCCGCACCGAGGAAATCTCGCAGGGAGTCTCGGTGATTACCCAGTACGCTGGAGTTAGAGACTATATAACCCCCTTGGCTAGAGAGATTGGTCTACAACAAAATGTAGTGATGGAGGGTAGAGATATTACCACGGTAGTTTTGCCTCAGGCTGATTTAAAAATTTATATGGATGCTGATCCAAAAGAGCGCGCGATGCGTAGACACAGAGAGTTGATGTCTAGAGGTGAGGATGTTACTTACGAGCAAGTATTTAATCAGTTAGCTGAGCGGGATAAAAGAGACAGTGAGCGGACGATTGCGCCATTAAAAAAAGCAGAAAATGCATGGATTTTGGATACAACTGGGATGACAATTGACGAAGTAGCCAATATGATCGTGGAGAAAGTGAATAAACAGAGGAAGATATGAGGAGAGCAAGAAGTAAAGATCAAGAAAACGAGGAGGTAGAGGAAATTGAGCAGAGTGAGTTGTCCGAAAAAGAACAGAAAAAACTCAAGCACAAGGAAGCCATTGAGAAACGTAAAAACGCAAAAAGAAAAGATAAAGTAGCTCGTTGGGGTGGGATTATTTTACTCGGATTAATTATGTTTGTTGGATTTTTGTTGTGGGTTTCTGGTGAGATGCGTGAAGAGAGGAGTTCAATTAATCAACGTAATACTTACCCAAAGTATCCGCAAGAAAGTGGCTCAATTATTGTGCGGTAGCAGTGGCTGTTTCCAGTAATGTGCCGATTTTTTGCGAACAATTTAATTGCGGTGCTTTGCCTGCAACGAAATAGTCATATCTGGCTGGCTCGTCACAAGAAACGCGAGCTTTAAGTAAATTGCTTGGTGGCACTAGAGGGGGAGGTATTGTCCCGGCTAATAGTTTGGTCATGGTGTGTGCCCAGATAGGAGATGCTCCGGTAATTCCAGAGGCTACTGATGACATCGGAGTGTTGTCGTTGTTGCCGACCCACGTGGCGACCAGGAGATCGCTTGTGTAACCAAATGTCCAGTTGTCGCGCAGAGCGTTGGTGGTACCAGTCTTAACAGCCACGTTTTTTCCTGGTAGGTTAAGGATAGAGTTGGTGCCAAAGGCTGGAGCGCGGGCAAGAGGATCAGAAAGGATTGAGTTGATCTGGTAGGCAACAGCTGGGGATAAAACTTCGACTGAGTCAGATGAGTTGGGTGGAGTTGGTCGCCCTGCAAAATCTGACCCGCTAGGACTCTGAACAGACAGAATGCTTTTGAAGGGAACTTTGGTACCTTGATTGGCAAAAACAGAATAAACACTTGCAAGATCGAGCATAGTAATCTCGCCCCCACCTAGTGTGAGAGAGAGGCCAAAACGCGAGGGATCCTCCCAGGTGGTGATACCCAAACGTTTGGCAAGAGCGATCATATTATCGAGACCATACGCATTGAGTAGTTTGACGGCAGGGATGTTGTACGAGCTAGCGAGGGCAGTGCGGAGTGTGACTGTACCGTGGAACCGGCCGTCATAGTTTTTCGGACAGTAATCTGGTTGCGCTGGACTGCGATAACAAATGGGTGAGTCATCGATCGTGGAGCTAGGCGAGAGACCACGCTCCAGTGCGAGGGCATAGGTGATGGGTTTGATGGATGAGCCTGGTTGGCGTTTTTGGAGAACAATGTTTACCTGACCATCATGGTTAGTATCAAAGAAATCGCGCGATCCTACCATAGCTAAAATCTCACCTGATTGAGGGTTTACGACCATACCAGCACCGTTTTGGACGTGTAGATTGCTCAGTTTGTCGAGCTCTTCGTCTATAGAGGTGGCAAGCGTGTCTTGGATCCCCAAGTCGAGTGTAGTAGTGACAGAGAGACCACCGCGGGCCACAACAGACTCGCCATATTGTTTGACGAGGAGATCTTTGACATACATGACGAAATGTGGGGCTCGAATACTAATCCCCTGTGGGTGAAAAACCAAGGGAGTACTTAGCGCTTTGACTTTATCGTCCTCGAGAATATATCCAGATGCAACCATATTTTCGAGGACCTGCTGTTGCCTTATTTTGCCTAAGTAGGGATTGGTACCAAAGGGGGAGAGGATAGTGGGAGAGATAGGGAGTCCAGCTAGCATTGCCGATTCGGAGAGAGTTAGATCTTTGGCGCTCTTGCCAAAATAGTTACGACTGGCTTCTTCGATGCCATAAGCAGTCCCTCCATATCCAACTTGATTAAGATACATCTCCAGGATTTGATCTTTACTATACGTACGTTCTGTTTGAATAGCTAAAATCAATTCTTTTAATTTGCGTAAGAGAGTTTTTTCTGGTGAGAGGAGAGTATTTTTGATTAATTGTTGTGTGATGGTACTGCCCCCTTCAGGGGAACAATTTTTAAATCCCAATTTACAATTTATAAAATTTTTGTAAGTAGCACGCAGAATCCCGGCTGGATCAACGCCAAAATGAGAAAAAAAATTCTTGTCTTCGGCGGCGAGAACAGAGTCCACCACATGCTGAGGCAGGTCGGCGAGTTTGATGAGTGAGCGATTTTCGTCTTTGTAGATCTGATAAAGGAGTTCTCCATGACGATCATATATTTTGGTGGTGAGAGAAGGTTGGTTTTGTGTCAAAAGTGTAACGGAGGGGAGATCCCGCAAGATCAACCAATAAGTTAGAGAACCAAGGATGCCAGAAATTGCTATGACTAAATAAATTCTAATGGATTTTTGGCTAGTCAATGTGGTGGGTTTGTGGTAGCGAAATTTTGAGATTGTCCGATTTAGTTGTTGGGTAAATATTTTGAGCAAATGGATATAATTGAGCAATCCAACCATACCAAGTCGAAACAAGTAGTAGGTTGGAAAGCCGATTAACTTGAATACTTTAGTGATAGAAAGTGATTTTTTGGGAGATTTTTTGCGCATTACAAACATTGTATTCCAGGCTTAGAGACACATCAAGGCGTAACAATTAATGATTGAGACGAGAGATCACTGGCCAAACCCAAGAATCATTTCCTTCATAACCAAGTGCCCAAATAGCGATGCCACCCAAGCGAGCTGATTGTACAAACTGCATTTTTAAACGCATAGAGTCAGGATTTTCAAAATATATTTGAGAAGTTTGCCCACTTTCGCTCGCGA
>CAZBML010000085.1:0-3541 GCA_964493295.1 uncultured Pseudomonadales bacterium
ATCAAGCAAATAAGATTCATCAAGTAAAGGCTGGAGCTCTGGTGGCAAATCGTTTGAAAACTCCTGGATTTTAAAACCATCTTTAGCCTGAAATCCTTGGAGTTTTTCGATTATTTTTTGACTAGCCATCATTTCTAACCAGTCAAGTTCAATTTTCGCTAGTTTAGCCTGAACCTTGTCAAAAAACTGTAGCGTAAGCGCTAGCAAGTAATGTTCTAGCTCCTCCCTCCTACTCACTTGCCCTTTCTCGATTGACTTGACTGTTTTCTTTAGAATGTTTAACTCTCTCTTTTTATTGACCCGGTCAATTTCACTATAAATACTCTCTTCAGGCACACTCAATTTTTTTGCTAGTTCTCTGGTATAGTGGGCCCGCATCACCGAGTTGGTGATCTGGGCTAGAGCTGGTATCACTTCTTCGGCTATAGTTTTAGCTCCAGCTCCAGTTTTCGCATCGTTGTGGGCTAGCGAGCTATCAATCAAAAAATCCCAGTACAAAACCGATTTCTGGATCATTTCTCGCCATCCTCGAGCATTGACAGTCGCCACATCACCCGGATCTTTTCCTCCAGTAATTTGTACAACTCTTATGCTCAAATCTATGCTTTCAGCAATTGTAACCGCTCTTTTTATTGCCTCCTGACCAGCCAAATCAGAATCTAGTGACATCACTACATTCTTGGTGAGCCGACTCATTAACTGTGCTTGTTCTAGAGTGAATGCACTCCCTTTGATCGCCACCACATTTTTTACTCCTGCCTGCCACGAAGGGATCACATCGAGCTCCCCTTCTACTAGCACAATCGCATCGGCCTTGCGGATCGCCTCGCGATTTTCCCACATACCATAAAGCATTTTACTTTTGCTATAGAGCATGGTCTCTGGGGAGTTGATGTATTTAGCCTCTTTCTCATCTTTGAGGAGGGTTCTCCCCGAAAACCCGACGACTACTCCTTTATGATCTTTGAGGGGAAACATGACCCGTCCCCGAAACCTATCGTAAAAATGACTCGACAGATTCCTGTTTTCTGATTCCTGCTTTCTGATTATGAGTCCCACCGCCTCCAAATCTTCAGGAGCATATTTCTTTTTTATCACCAAAAAATCCGATACGCTCCGCCACTGGTTGGGGGCATAACCCAAGTTATACAACTTTATCGCTTCGCTCCCTATCCCCCTGCTCTTTAGATACTCCCTCGCTTCCTCACCGCTTTTATGTTTGGTCAGCAAAAAATGGAAGTATTCAGAAGATAGCGACATGATCTCGAGCAGTTTCTTTTTGTACGCATCCTGCGAAGTAGGTCTGTATGACTCGAGAGTAATGCCAACTCTTTTGGCCAGTGACTCGAGGGCTTCGAGGAAAGACATGCCATCATACTTCTGCAAAAAACTAATCACGTCACCACCCTCTTGGCAGTTACCTACTGCAAAATTTTCAGCAACATACGAATGCTCGACATCAACAGTCAAGTTGTAAACTTTATCTTTAAACGGAGTATCAGATATCACGTCGATTGGTAGAAGCCAGTATTTAGAGCCATCTCTAGTTTGATATACTAAACTGTATTTGCTTGTTGCTTCATCGGACCAGTAGATGGTAAATGAGTCGCTATGGTGAGTTCCTTTTTTGTCTGTGCGGGCTAGGAGCTTGTGTTCAGTGGGGAAGTACCCCAAACGCAATAATATATCTCGCATTTGAATCAACAACTCCCTTGATATTGTAGTTATCGAACGCGACACATTCGTTGATTTATTTTGGATAAAATCAGTTCCGTCTCCTCTCCAAATTGCATCTAGTAGTACTCTCTGCTTTATAGATGGCAGTAAGTTTAACTCATACGGAACATGTTTGTTTCCCGCACCTTTTCCACATAAGTTTTCAAAAACCCGCGCCAACTGAGCGTTATTAGCAGTTACCTCTATCCCACTCTTTTTACCTGTGCGTCGGTGTATAGATGCTTTCATATCAAAAACAGCGCTTATCAAGTCAACAATCTCTTGGGCCAGATCTCCTTCCTGTTTACTCAGACTAAAGCGGATGTATGCACGATTATTACTCCCCTCGGCTATGTAGTAACCTAGTAATTTCAAAAAATGTTCATCTACGGCTACTTGAGACGGAAGCTCTCTAGGTTTTAGTCCTCTTTTATTTATGCCTGCATATTTTCGCAAGTCAATTTGATCACAATCAACAATCTCTTGAATGATGGGATACAACAACATATCTCCTAGTTGGAGATCTTTTGCTGGGAGTTTAGCAATGGGAAAATATTGCTCAGTAAATTTGAAATACTTTTCCTGATCATATTTTAGATAGCTACGATAGCGCTTAGCAAAATTCTTATATTGTCTGGTATATGGCGCGCCACGAACAACTAGAACTTTGTGGTCCTCAGTAAGGGTTACATGCCCTGACAACTTTTTAAGTTTAATCCGTCTCAAAATACCTTCGTAATTCCGAATCAGTAGCCTTGTTACCTTGCGAAGAGAGCCGTTTCCCGAGATAATCTCGTCATCTTTTTGTACGCGTTCAATTGGGCGTAATCCACCATTACTCTTAATCAATGAACCAGCGGGAAAACACCCAAAACACTTGAAAGATTGCCGCTCAGCCGAGACGATAAAGCTGGGCGACTTTTCCGAGTGGAACGGGCACAATCCCTTGAAATGACGCCCGGCCTTCTTGAGTATTACTCTCTCCCCAATAATCTCGACTATATCGACGCTAGACTTAACCTTCTCTACCTGATCATTCATCCCGCTTCCCCATCCCCTTGGCTACAAACGGCCTAAACTCATCCAGCTTGTCTTGTTCCTTGCTAAACACAAACAACAATTTGTTCATCCAGTTATGTAGATCCTCAGCAAAGTGAATATTTTCGATTTTAAAATTCTTAATATTGCCAGCAGAGGATCGTGCCACAAAAGTCCCGAGTCCAAAGATTGATTGGACATAACCTTTGCTATACGAGGCGGAGTCCACCACTTTATCTAGCCCTAGCGACATCTGGTATCTGGTCCAAGGAGTCGTATGGATAAACTTGGTCAGTCTCCGACTAGTGATAATAAACACAGTTTTTGTAAAAACTTTAAAAATCCACCCTATACCCCCAAACATCACCAGTGCACCAATGATTAGCATCATGGCGATCAATCCGCCGTACTCAAAACCCAGCATCTTGCCAGTATTGGCTACAAGGAGCGACCCTACAAACACGGCAATCGCGACTATGAAACTAAATCCAACCAACCTGACCATCAACATCATCGGCGCTTCTCTGGTAGCATAAAGGATTTTCTCGTCTTCTGCCTTCCCGGGGAATACTAGATCTGTATAAGGCGCCTTAAACTCGGCTACTTCAAAAATGTTCTGCATAGCGCTATTCTATCCTTTTTGGCGGAGAAGGCGGGAATCGAACCCGCACAGGCTTACGCCCGCAACTTTTCCAAAGTTGTGCCCCACCATTAGGCGACTTCTCCTTATAGTTTGATATTCTACTTTACTCTAGCCACTTCTGCCAGGTATGCAGTTAACCGAGCT
>CAZBML010000086.1:0-3500 GCA_964493295.1 uncultured Pseudomonadales bacterium
TACCCACAACCTAGATCCAAAATCGCTCCTCCACTCCCCAGTGCTTTTTGCACTTTCGCGAGTCGCACGAACGCAATAATTTTGTCCAATATAGATCGCTTGGTTTCGCCAAAGGCCTGGTGTCTCATCGCATGAGCCTCACCCTGATTAATGTCAATATTGCCTCAATTCCATCCTGCCATTTAATTTTTTTACCTTGGGTGATCGTGCGAGGAGTGTAGCGGATTGGTACCTCGACTATTTGGATTCCCCGCTTCAGTAAATGCGCCGTCACTTCCGGGCAAAACTCAAACCGTCTGCACTGGAGAGGTCGTTTCATCAAAATTTGTCGATCAAAAACTTTATATCCAGTTGGGACATCAGTGATCTTCCCTCCGTAGAGTACTCGGGTCACGAGTGTGATTGCTTTCCCACCCAAAAAAAAGAGGGGATAGGAGTGGGTGTTAATGGTGAGCTCGCGCGAACCATAAACCACTTCACTTGTACCAGCCAAAATGGGTGACAATAAAACGGGGTAATCTGCAGGGTTATACTCTAGGTCAGCATCCTGCACAATGATGATTTGACCACTTGCATGGGCAAATCCAGCACGTAAAGCACTGCCCTTACCCTGATTTTTCTCCAAATAGATTTTTTTCAAACCCTTGATTCTAATTTTTTTGAGTAAGTCTCCTGTACCGTCCGTACTCCCATCATCGACAACAACAATTTCTTTTCTTAGTCCCAAGCAATTTGCGCTTTGTACTTTCTCAATTATTTTTGGCAATGACTTTTTCTCATTGTAGACCGGAATCACAATTGACACGCTATTGTACTGTCTCATAGAGATATTGTACCGTATAATGTACTCATGATCTTAGTGACTGGTGGCTGTGGTTATATTGGTAGTCATGTTGTCAAAACACTCACGCAGGCAGGGGAAGAAGTAGTGGTTTTTGATGACCTCTCTCACGGCCAAAAATCAGCGCTTCTGCACGACGAAAAACTTGTGATTGGAGATATCAGGAACCGCGATGATCTCTCACAAGTCTTTGCTACCCACAAGATTACCGCTATCATTCATCTTGCGGCGCTCATTAACGCTCTAGAGAGTCTCAGTCACCCATCACTCTACGAACAAGTCAACCAGGTTGGATCTCAAAATGTCTGGGAGGAGGGGCAAAAGGCTGGTGTCGGCATCTATCTCTATGCCAGTTCAGCCGCTGTTTATGGGGCTCCACAATCACCCGCTCCAATCCAAGAAAATGCACCCCTTATACCAAGCAATCCTTACGGTGCGACCAAACTCGCAGGTGAACAATCGCTAGCCCTAGCGACCCAAGATCGTGGTCGTTATCTCGCTTTTCGTTTTTTTAACGTCGGTGGGGCAGAGGAGCAGGGTAGGCTAGGGCCAAGTCTCGAGAGTAGCTCGATTATTTCTAGATTATTTTGTGTGGCAAGTGGCAAAGAACCAAAGATCACGATCAACGGTCACGATTACGCGACCGCAGATGGGACAGTCGTGCGTGACTTTGTGCACGTCGAAGATATTGCACAGGCATTTGTTCTAGGCCTAGCATATCTGCGCCGAGGTGGTACTTCGCAGATCCTCAACTTGGGATCAGGTAATTCTCATACCCTCGGTGATGTTATCAAAGAAGTAGAGCTCGTCACAGGCCAAACTATCCCCCTCGATTACGGTCCGAGGATCGAGGGCGATATCAGCTACTCTCTGGCGGACGTAAGACTCGCAAACAAACTGCTCGGTTGGCACAGTGTCCATACTCTCCACTCAATCGTTTCAGACGGATGGAATAGTTATGTATTGTCCCAACGCTAAAATATTCATGGCCATTTTGGGGATTATCCTTTTTTGGAGTTTAGCTACTCCTATCTTTGAGTTTCCTGATGAGCAAGCACACGTAGGCACAGTCAATTTTTTCGTGCAGGAGGGTAGAGCTCCCGAGGGGCCAGAGCGAGACATGACCCAAGAAATGCAAAAGACTCAGCAATATCTTGGTGTTTTTCGCAACCATCTCGGCCACAACAATTTTACCTATCATCCTGAGTATCGCCTAGACTACAGCAACACCTTCTTAGGTCCTCACGAACCTGCAATCATCGCTCTCAACACTAGCGAGCATAGATCCCAGTATGTGGGCGAAGAAGCCGCCCGCTACCCCAAGCTTTACTATTATTACTTGAGTGGTTGGCAAAAACTGGTCAATCACTCAGATATTTTTGTCAGAACTTATCTGATGAGGCTAGGCAATATTCTCCTTGCAGGGATAACATCGATTGTGATCTATCGCATTGGTCTTGTTCTCTTTGTCAGGATAGGGCACGCGGTCGTCCTCACCCTCCTAGTCATGCTCCAGCCGATGTATAGCTTTGTCTCCGCCGGGATCAACTCTGACAATTTACACAATCTCCTCTTTGCATGTGTGATCTACCTAGGTCTTAAAATTGTGCGCACAGGTTTGACGTGGCGTTTGGGTCTCTTTAGTTTGCTCGTAGTATTTCTGGATATTTTCACCAAGCCACAAGGACTGCTCGCGTTCCCAATCCTAATTTTGGCTTTGCTAGTCCATATCTTGGCGCACCACCGATGGCGTGCACTACTTGGAGTATTTCTCCTGGGACTCGCGGGGATCGCTGTCTTGCTTGGTCCAGGCAATCGCTATAAAGGCTGGCTATTATCTAGTAATATCCACAACACCAGTGTAGTAGAGTACTTCCATTTTTCTCTCAACCAGCTCATCACACAAAATATCGTCTGGTATTGGGGGGTGTTTAAATGGCTGGGGGTGGTCCTACCCCCAATCTACTGGCAAATAGCTAACCGTCTTGTGCTCCTCGCTACGCTCGGTCTCCTCCTCTACCTCTACAAACTAATTCGCGGTTACAAAGTGAGTACTACCTGGTCAAATACTCTGTTTTTGGTTTTGTCTGCAAGTTTTTATGCCCTAGCCATCTACTACTTCGACTACCAATACGTCAAATCAGTCGGCTACTCTATTGGGATCCAAGCCCGCTATCTCTTCCCTACGATCTCTGCTCACTTGGCATTACTCATGATCGGACTCCTTTCCCTCACTAGCAACTCTAAAATCCAAGCCTGGATCCTGCGCGGTCTCGTCATTTTTATCGTTTGGTTACAGCTCGGGGGACTCGAGAGATTGCTTTCTAGTTATTACGATCTCAGTAGTTTGAGTCTGTTCGTAACCCAAGCCAGTCAATATAAGCCGTTTTTCGCCAAAGGGGAGTGGTGGTATTTGTGGATAATCTGCTATCTCATCTCACTCTCGTACTTGCTCTACTTAGGACTCAGAGAGCACACCAAAACACCTCGAATATGAAACATTACTTTAGCTATGTTATTTCATTAATTGCCCTGTGCTATGTTGTTTTTAATCTCGATCTCTTTAGGCAGAGATTTGATATAGGTAAATGGCAATCAGTGTACGACCACTCTCAGTACTGTGTGCCAAACTGCGAGTTTCGTGGCAATATCGACGATC
>CAZBML010000087.1:0-3496 GCA_964493295.1 uncultured Pseudomonadales bacterium
TGAGGTAACGGGATAAAGAGCGGTGAAGGCGTGAATCGCACAGGCTTCCCCAACCATACCACACATGAGTAGATATTTACTTGCTGGATCATTAAGATCTTGAGTGACAATCCTAAGACGAGTGCATCCTGCAGGAACTAAGCTGTTCCGTATTGCTAAGGCCCTTTCTAAGTCTATACCCTTTAGATTAGATAACATATCCAGCGATTATACTAGTAAGCAAACTAAATTACTATGAGATTAATAATCTAACTCTGTCGATGTTGGCTTTGTCGGGACCCATGCCTTCTAGACCTGGGACTTCGAGGATGAGGGGGAGATGGGCAAGTTTGGGATGATTGATCAGATTCTTCAACCCTTCACTGCCGATAAAGCCGTCACCAATATTCTGGTGATTGTCGCGGCCACTGCCGAGCGGGGTTTTGCTGTCGTTTAGGTGGAATAGCTCGATCTTGTCGAGACCAATGGTTTTTTCGATCTCACTGACCCACATCTCGATCCCTTCCGGAGTAGTAAAGTTGTACCCGGCTTCAAAGGCGTGGGCAGTGTCTAAACAGACTTTTAGTCTACTAGATTCTGGAAGAGAGGAGAGAGAAGTGAGGATGTCCGCTAGTTCTGGGAGTGAGCCGATTTTGCCTTGCTGACCGGCCGAGTTTTCGAGCAGGAGGATGGACTCCTGTGGCGTATTATCTAGCACCTCTTTAATCGCGGCAATGACTTGGTCCTTGTCGTGGTCCCAGCCCCTCCCCTGGTGCGAGCCGATGTGGAGCACTACACCCGATCCGCCAATTGCGGCCGAGTTGGTCATATCAATCGTGAGTGCTTGGATCGATTTGGTGAGCATCTCGGGGTTGTCTGAGGCGAGATTGGTCAGATATAGAGCGTGAATATAAACTGGATTTAAATCTTTTTCTATGACTAATTTTTTAAAATCATCGGCTATTTTCTGGGGATAGAGGGAACGGGCCCACATCCTAGGCGACCCGGCAAAAATCTGGATGGCGTTGCCACCGATCGCGAGGGTATTGGTAACGGCGTTGTTTATGCCACCGGCATTGCTTACGTGACCACCAACCCTTCGCTCTGACGAGCTTCGGAGTGGCACGGCTATGTTTTTACTTTGATTCATATTCCTCCACTACTCCGCGGCAAAACTCGTATTTAATTTTCTCGGCCTCTCTTCGAGGGAGATCTTTGAGGGTTTCGGTAGTACGAGATACGAGCTCGTTAATAATCGGCTCAGAACTACCGCCTGTTGCGTTGCTCAATATTTCTTTGCCGTTTTCAAATGTAGCCGCGATGCTATCACCTAGCACAGAAGCTAAATCGGATATTTTTTCGCCTCCCTGACTAATGCTCAATTTGTTGCTACTTTGGGGTGGATACATGGAGAGTGAGTCTTGGTAATGAGTCTGCTGGTAATAAACGTAGCCACCGTATATGAGCCCTGCGAGCAAAATTAGACCGATTAAACGCTTCATGGCTTTATCATACCTTACTCGTAGCGGAGTGCCTCAATGGGCGAAGGATTGCCCAAGCACCCAGGATGCCAAGAAGTATTCCAACCAAGCCTCCTAGGGTAGAGAGAACTGCTGATTCGATCAAGAATTGTGTGAGGATATTGTTTGGGGTGGCACCCAAGGCTTTACGTAAGCCAATCTCTCTAGTGCGCTCCGATACTGCGACAAGCATAATATTCGTAATCCCAATCCCGCCTACAATGAGTGAGATAGCGGCAATGCCAGCGAGACCGATGGTGAGGGTGCCGAGGATAGTTTGGATGGTTTTGAGAATCTCGGCTTGATCAATGACCGAGAAATCTTCGCTATCTAGTCGTCTACCCATGACTTCTTTGATACGGGCAATCGCGCGAGTAATTTCTTTTTTATCCGCCGCCTGAACTAAGATGTAGGAGATTTTTTCTTGGCCGAGGGTACTGCGGGCAGTCGTAATTGGAATGTAAACCGAGCTATCGATATCTGGTCCACCAAAACTCCCACTACTTTTTGGTTCGGCGACGCCTACTACCTCAAACTTGATGCGATTGAGAGTGACAGTTTGACCAACTGGGTTTTCACCGACAAACAATTTCTCGGCAATTTTGCTACCGATCACCGCTACCTTGCGACTACTACTGACATCTGATTCACTCCAAAACCTACCCTTCGTAGTTTTGGTACTGCGCAACTTGGAGTATTCTGGGGTTGTTGCAACCGAAAATCCTTTACGTTTACCCTGATCTGTTCTGACATCGATACTGCCTTCGATAACGGGCGAGACCTCGCCTAGAGGGTAGCCAACGCGCTCGAGCGAGGAGACATCGCTGAGCGATAGTTTGGATGTAGCCATAGAGAGGGCGGCGGCTTCTTGGTTGAAACCACCTTCTTCGCTGACTATCTCTCCGGGTGAGATAATTAACAAGTTAGAGCCCAAAGTCTCAAATTGTTTTTCCACAAATACTGTGAGGCCATTGCCGATGCTAGTCAGGAGAATGACAGATAACACGCCAATCACGACCCCCAAGGTAGTCAGGAAGGAGCGCAGTTTGTTGCGGGAGATTGAGATGATGGCCGAGCGGGCGAGAGTTGAGATTTTCATTTGCTGAGTGAATCCGTATTGCCGTTAATTCGTTTGCTCGTCCTAGAGTTGGTATCGGAAATGATTTCACCATCAAAGATTTTGATGGTGCGATGAGCCATCTTGGCCAACTCAAGATCATGAGTCACAATGACGATGGTGCGCCCTTCGGCATTGAGCTTTTTTAGGATCTCGATCACTTCATGACCACTTTTACTATCGAGATTGCCTGTCGGCTCGTCGGCAAAGATCACAGCAGGATTATTGACTAGTGCCCTGGCTATGGCTACGCGCTGTTGCTGTCCACCCGAGAGTTGGTTGGGATAGTTTTTGAGTCGCTCACCGAGACCGAGGTCAGTCAAGATTTGCTTGGCACTGGCTGTGTGATCGGTGGGGTTTTCGTTGTAGATCGTGGGGAGTAGAACATTTTCTAGCGCACTGGTACGTGACAAGAGATTGAACTGTTGAAAAATAAAACCAATGTATTGATTGCGCATTTTGGCTAGCTCGACTTCGTTTAAACCAGAGACGTCGTGCCCTGCGAGTTCTACCCTACCCTCAGACTGCTTGTCTAGCAGACCCATGATATGCATCAAAGTAGATTTGCCTGATCCAGAGGGACCAACAATCGCAACTAGCTCTCCCTGATTGATGGTCACGGAGATGCCTTTGAGGATTTGGAGTTTTTCTCCACCTAGATCGTAAGATTTGGTAACGTCGCTCAGTTTTATAACGTGATTTTGGCGTTTATTTTTTTCCACCTTCACTCCAGATTTCATAAAGTCTGCATATTTCGCCGATTAATGAATCTGGCAGTTACGGCGGACTGCAAGATATTTTTAACAGGATTAAGGCTTTTGTATGTAGACATGATCACCTGCTCCCAAGCCAGTTTTGATTTCGACAAGTCCTTCGTTTT
>CAZBML010000088.1:0-3426 GCA_964493295.1 uncultured Pseudomonadales bacterium
GTCTGGCGCCAAGCGGACAAATACAAAGTCCCTCGTATCTGTTTCGTCAACAAAATGGACAAAATGGGCGCCGACTTCAAACACACTCTCAAAGACGTCGAAGAAAAACTAGGTGTCAAAACCGCCATCGTTACCTACCCAATCGGTGCCGAAAACTCTTTCAAGGGTGTCGTCATGCTCCTCGAAGAGCAGTCTGTGATCTGGCAGGGTGACGAGACTGGTGCGGCCTACGTAGTTGGTCCCATTCCAGAAGATATGAAAGATGAGGTCGCCGCCGAACGCGCCAAACTCATCGAGCAAATCTGTGAAACCGACGACACCCTGCTTGAGAAATACCTAAACGGTGAAGTCCCCACACTAGTCGAACTCAAAAAAGCGCTCCGCGCGGCTACGATCGCCTACAAACTCGTACCTATGTATTGTGGTACATCTCTACGCAATAAAGGTGTCCAGCCCTTGCTCGACGGCGTTGTCGACTACCTACCTTCACCACTCGATGTCCCCCCAGCCGAAGGCAAAGTGCCCGGGACCGATGAAGTTGCGATTCGCAAACCTGATATCAAAGAGCCTTTTGCTGGTCTCTCCTTCAAAATCCAAGCCGATCCCCACATTGGCAAACTGACTTATCTCCGCGTCTATTCAGGCAAAATTGAAAGTGGCTCCTACATCTACAATGCTACCCGTGACAAAACCGAGCGCGTCGGTCGTCTGGTCCTCATGCACGCCAACGATCGCGAAGAAGTCCCCTTTGCCGAAGCCGGTGAAATTGTCGGCGTAGTCGGAATGAAGGATACGAGGACTGGCGACACCCTCTGTGTCCCCGAACACCCTATCGTCCTCGAGGGTATCTCTTTTGCCGAACCCGTGATCAGTCTCTCCATCGAGCCCAAAACCAAAGCCGATCAAGAAAAAATGGGCATGGCTCTAGCCAGATTGGCTGAAGAAGATCCTACTTTCAAGATTCGCTCTAACCAGGAAACGGGTCAGACCTTGATCGCTGGTATGGGTGAACTGCACCTCGAAATCATCGTCGACCGCATGAAGCGCGAGTTCAACGTTGACGCCAATGTAGGTAACCCTCAGGTTGCATATCGCGAAACTATCACCAAAGACGCCCAAGCGGAAGGTAAATACATCAAGCAGTCTGGTGGACGCGGGCAATACGGTCATTGTTTGCTCCGTATCAAGCCATTAGGGCGCGGGGAAGGATTTAAATTCGTCAACTCAATCGTGGGTGGAGCTATCCCCAAGGAATTCATTGCTCCTGTTGAAAAAGGTGTTAGAGAAGCCCTCGAAAATGGCATCATTGCTGGTTTCAACTTGGTGGATATCGAAGTCGAGCTGTACGACGGTTCTTTCCACGACGTTGACTCCTCAGAGATCGCCTTTAAGATCGCTGGCTCTATGGCTGTGCAGTCCGCTGTGAAGCAGGCTGGCCCCATCATCTTAGAGCCCATCATGAAGCTCGAGATCACTACCCCAGAAGAATTCATGGGTGACGTAATCGGTGACATCTCCTCTAAACGTGGCCAAGTCTTGGGTACCAGTCAGCGCGGCAACGTCCGGGTGATAGGTGCCATCGTTCCCTTGTCTGAGCTAAGCCGCTATGTTACAATACTCAGAAGCATGACCCAGGGTCGAGCCAGTTCCTATATGGAAATGTCTCATTACGAACAAGTCCCGAGTAACATTGCTGATAAAATTATTAATAAAGAATCAAAGAACTAGATTCTAGATCTAAAAGGAGACAAAAATATGGCAGACGCCGCTAAATACGTTCGCACTAAACCACATATCAATATTGGAACGATTGGTCACGTCGACCACGGCAAGACCACCCTTACTGCGGCTATTACCAGTGTCTTAGCCAAAAAGGGTCTCGCGACTGCCAAATCCTATGCCGATATCGACTCCGCCCCAGAAGAAAGACAGCGTGGTGTTACCATCAATCTATCTCACCAAGAATACGAAACCGAAAAACGCCACTACGCTCACATTGACGCTCCAGGACACGCAGACTACATCAAGAACATGATCACTGGTGCCGCTCAGATGGACGGTGCTATCCTCGTTGTGGCCGCAACCGATGGTCCTATGCCTCAGACTCGAGAGCACATTCTCTTGGCTCACCAAGTCAACGTTCCCAAACTCGTCGTGGCTCTCAACAAGTGCGACATGGTTGACGACGCTGAACTCCTCGACCTCGTCGAGATGGAAATCCGCGATCTCCTGACCAAATACCACTATCCAGGAGACGAAATCCCCATCGTTCGTGTCTCCGCTCTCAAGGCTTTGGAAGGCGATGCTACCTGGGAAGCCAAGATTCAAGAGCTCATGGACAAAGTCGACGAATACATCCCCACACCTGTTCGTCCACTCGACAAACCATTCCTCATGCCAGTTGAAGACGTTTTCTCGATCAAAGGTCGTGGAACAGTCGCTACCGGCAAAATCGATCGCGGTGTCGCCAAGGTCGGTGAGGAAATGGAAATCATCGGTATGGGTAAAGACAAAAAAACCGTCATTACCGGTGTCGAAATGTTCCGCAAGCAACTCGAAGAAGGTCAAGCCGGCGACAATGTCGGACTTCTCCTTCGTGGTATAGAAAAAGACGATATCGAGCGTGGACAGGTTATTGCCAAACCAGGCAGTATCAAGCCTCACACCGATTTCGAAGCTGAAGTTTACGTTCTAACCAAGGAAGAGGGCGGACGTCACACTCCATTCTTCTCTGGTTACAAGCCTCAATTCTACCTGCGTACCACCGACGTGACCGGTGACATCAAACTCCCAGAAGGAGTCGAGATGGTTATGCCTGGCGACAACGCCAAGATGACCGTTTCCTTGATTGTTCCAGTTGCTATGGAAGAAGGCTTAAACTTTGCCATCCGCGAAGGCGGCAAAACAGTAGGAGCTGGTGTTATCACTAAGATTCTTAAATAAAACAATTAAGCTTCATTTACGCTCATGAGCTAACCTCATAGAGCATAAGTGCGATCCTACTTGCGTAGGATCGCACTTAAAATTAAAAAAACATAAAAGGAATAAAATGGCGACACAAAGAATCAGAGTCAAGCTCAAGTCATTTGATCATCGCGTCATTGACGAAGCCGCTCAGAAAATAGTCGACACAGCAACCGCAACCGGTGCCAGCATTGTTGGACCCGTCCCGCTACCTACTCGTCGCAAGCTCATGGTTGTCTTGACTAGTCCTCACGTCGACAAAAACGCTCGTGAACATTTCCAGATCCTCACTCATAAACGTTTAATCGACATCATGAGTCCAACTGGCAAAACTATTGATTCACTGATGCACCTCGAACTCCCAGCCGGAGTAGGCATCGAAGTAAAGATGTAATTTTAAAGTACAATAACTATGACAAACGTAATATACGGTAAAAAAATCATGATGGGAGAGGCCTATAT
>CAZBML010000089.1:0-3382 GCA_964493295.1 uncultured Pseudomonadales bacterium
AAAATGGTTTTGCCTGGAGCCAAGTTTGCCTGTACCCATGTAAGCATTGGGGTTATCTCCATAAAGGCTGTTACACCACATTTTGTATCCCCTACCGGCAAGATCCACCCTCCCATTTTTGGGCCCGTGTCCTTGTTTAGATTAGCCGAAATCGAGGCTGTACTCCCCGCGCTCACGTCAAATGTTGCATCAGTATAATTCATCACATTTGTTGTGGTAATTGGTCTAGCTGGCAAAGCGATAGTCTTTATCACCCCAGCCATATTCAGCGTAATTAACAGTTGGAGATTGGGCAAACTCGAGTAAACCCTAAGTTTACCTGCTTCGGGGAACGTCATCGTGTTTGGCAAAGGTTGCGTCACACCCGTTGGGGTAACTACGTTCGTCTCAGGGGTAATCGCGGTAGTACTCGATGCCTTGGGAGTTGGTTTTAGAGTTGTAGGGGGAGTTGGTTTTGGTTTGATCGATTGTTGATAGACCACGACTCCTAGACCAACCCCAAAAACAACGCACCCCAAAACCACCCACAAAAAACGTGATTTTTTTGGTGCCACCACAGCCACTTCTGGCCTTGCCGACATCATTTGATTTATATCTTGTGCATCTTGGTCAGTCATACAACCTCAATCATCGCAAAAAGGCTCTCTCCCTATCATGTCAGACTTCGAGAAATAGGTCAATTATTTGAGCAATTTTTGTAGGTCACTATAGCGCCATCGCTCATCGTTGAACACAAAATGTGGCAGATAATCCTGACTCTTGTCACTATCCACCCCTTCGGTCCTAATCTCACTAATTAATTGTTTGAGTTGCTGTGGTCTCACCCGATACTCATTCGCCCGGAAAAATAGACTAATACTCTGCATCACCACGATAATTCCCACGCCCGCTAGATGCCATTTTTTTAGTTCGATGTTTCTGAGGGTTCGTGCGATCAGCAGTAAAAACAAGGCCAGTCCCAAATAAGCATATCTCTCAGCCCGCATAATTCCAATTCCATACTGTGCCCTCCCCACCGCTACAATCAAGTAGTACAAAATTAGTTGAATACTCAGAAACCGGCTCCATGGGTCCCGCCAAACTTCTTTTATTTTGTCTCTGTGCTTTACTCCCAGCCATATGCATATCACCACCACAATCGCAATCACCCATTTCTCAAACATATCAAACGGAAATAGCAGTCTCCCGACTACACTATACAAAAACCCCAGTCCAGCGACCAAAGCGACCGATACTGCCCACCTTAGTCCATACTCTATGGCCGTCCCATCTGTACTCAAAAAATAATAAAACGCGCCAAGCAGTAGCAAAACGCCCACTATCTTCCCTCTCCATTTGGGATAAACAAACCAGATAGCCCCGTACATCCCAATCGCCAGCGCCGATGTCCAACTACAAAGGATCAGCCACAACCAACTCAGTTTATCTTGCCACACTCGATACATGACAAAGAGCACAAATAAGGCCGTAATCGTGATTGTCTGTCCAGACATCCAAAGTATTGTTTCCGTCCAGTTTGTATTCACGCAAAACAATACCGCCACAATTGTGCCTAGATCGCTCCTCAGTGTCGTTGCTTTAGTGATTTGGTACAAGCTGTTTATGACTTGCCCATGGATCAACAAAGATACGCCCAAATAGGCGGGATAATACCAACCAAATGCTTCCCACTCCATCTTGATTAGGGCTCGCCACACATAATTGACATGATCACCAATTGGATAGCGGATCACTTCGCCGATTCTCCCCTGAGCAATTACAAACCAGTCCAAGTCGTCCTGGTGAAAATACATCTGTTTGTAGCCATACACAAACATGCCAAATAGCAAAATCACAATAGTAATTCGAGCCCACCACCCTCTCCCGTTCATAGTTTCTCGGCCATTATCACTTGGTGTCTCTCTCCCCCACTATTCTCTAACTCGTCCACGAGTACCCGAAATCCAGCTTGCTCCACTACTTTGCGGTTTTTGGCTGTCCCAAACTGACTAGACCACATCTTCTCTCCGTACATCTCATGTTCACCCTCAAACTCTCTATCCCCCATCGTCAATAACAGCAACCCTCCCTTTGGCAAGTAGCTAGCAATTACCTTGAGTACTTTGCCGTGGATATCTCGCTCTACATGAAACAACGTATAAAACGAAACTACCGCGTTGGCTTTATACTCCCCTGCTTTCAGCTCGGCGATGTTGCCCACCATAAACTCACCTCCTGGACAGTTTTTCCTCGCCAACTTGATTTGCTCAGGAGAAATATCGATCCCGATTACTTGGTGCCCTGCTTTCAAAAATACATCATCAACCGGCACTCCCGCCCCACATCCTAGATCCAGTATTGTCGATTGTTTAGGTAAGTACTTTATAAGCTGGGAAACAAACTTGCCACTCTTCAAGTTTTGTCTCTGCGCTAAATACTCAAAGGCAATTTTGTCGTATCCTCTCCTGACCAAATCGCTATGCATATGACTGCATTATAGCGTGAAATCTACCTCTCAACCTTAATCAATAAAGGTCAAGGCTACACCTGGTCTATCTGCCCGGCCCGTCCGACCTATCCGATGGATATAGTCATCATAGGTCTCAGGGAGCTCCCAGTTGATCACGTGAGACACATTGTCAATGTCCAGCCCACGCGATGCCACATCGGTTGCCAAGAGTACTTGCACTTGGTTATTCTTGAAAGCTTGGAGTGCTCGCTGTCTTTGTGATTGGGATTTGTTGCCATGGATCGAGGTCGCGGCAAATCCCCGCTTCTCCAACTCCATCGTCAGCTTTTCCATCCCGTGTTTAGTGCGACCAAACAACAGCACTTTTTCAAACTCTGGGCGGATCAACATTTCGTGGAGTACCTCCACCTTGTTGCGACCGTTGAGCTTGACAATATCTTGATCAACATTCTCCGAGGCTCGTTGTTTTGCTACCTCGACAGTGATCGGATCATACAGGAATTCGCGGGCGATGACGCGTGCTTTGTCCGACATCGTTGCCGAGAAAAACAATGAATGACGCTCTTTTGGTAACTGAGCTACCAGGTCGCGCATTTCGTTGACAAAACCCATGTCTAGCATCCTATCGACTTCGTCGAGTACGATGGTCCGGTACTCATAGAGTTTTAGCTCTCTCCTCTCCGACAAATCTCGTAGTCGCCCTGGCGTACCCACCACAAATTGTGGATTGCGGCGCAACTCACGTACTTGGCGGCCAATATCCACCCCACCGATACAGATTGTGAAGAACTGTCTTGTTCCAAATGAGAAGGCTCTGCCTTCTTCCATAATCTGTACGGCCAACTCGCGTGTCGGAGTTACGATCAATACTTTTTGACCTGGGTGTTTCATGATTTTATCGATGAGTGGCAATAAAAATGCCGCTGTCTTGCC
>CAZBML010000090.1:0-3358 GCA_964493295.1 uncultured Pseudomonadales bacterium
CAACCAGAAAAATCGCGATGCTCGTATGCTCTTTGCCACCAAAGAAAAGCTTAGTCCTTTAGAAATCGGTTTCTTCTCACCTGATATGCGTGCTTCAGATCGGATTGAAGTAGGGGGGGTGGGCTATATCGCGACCGGTCACAAAGACATCCGGGCAATCACAATCGGCGATACATTAACCACTGTGGGATCAGGCGTGACTGCAGTCGAGGGTTATCAGCGACCCCAAGCCATGGTCTTTATGGATCTCTACCCAATCGATGCGGGAGATTATCGCAACTTAGTAGATGCTCTGGGCAAGCTAGCCCTAAACGACGCCTCACTCACTTATCATGCCGCCTCTAGTCCCGCCCTCGGCCATGGTTTTCGCGTTGGCTTCCTGGGTATTTTGCACGCCGAGATTGTCACCGAGCGATTGTCTCGGGAGTTCGAAGTCCACGTGGTCAATACCGCGCCCTCTGTCCCATACAAAATGGTACTTCGGGGTGGTGATCACTTGGAGATTTCCTCTCCTGCAGACTGGCCTAGCCCAGACAGGATCGAGAGTATCGAAGAGCCCATGGTTACCCTAACTATCTATTCTCCCGAGACCTACGTTGGAGGGATCATGGAGCTCACCCAGGGCAAGCGGGCGGAGTTTGTCGATATGCAGTACGTAGCTGGTCGTGTCCGCCTCAACTACCTCATGCCTCTCTCAGAGCTTATTACCAATTTTTACGATCGCCTCAAATCAGTATCCTCTGGGTATGCCAGTGTTCAGTACGATCATGCGGGCTATAGTCAAGTAGACGCCGCCAAAGTCGATATTTTGTTAAATGGCGAGCCAGCTGAGGCACTATCCTTTGTCACTCCCCGTCATTCTGCAGAATCTCGCGCCCGGGTGCTGGTCGACAAGCTGGCCGAGGTCATCCCGCGCTCTTTAATCGAAGTAGCTATTCAAGCCGCGATCGGGGGCAAGATCATTGCTAGATCGACGGTCAAAGCCTTTCGCACAGACGTGACCGCCAAACTCCACGGTGGCGACATGACTCGCAACCGCAAACTCCTCGACAAACAAAAGAAGGGGAAGAAGAAGATGAAACAGCTCGGCTCCGTCTCCGTCCCCCAGGAAGCCTTCACCGAAATTCTTAAAATTTAGGTCTTGACACGCGCTAGCACTCTCGCTATTATACTGCTAATACTAGCAAATGTTCGATTCTACTAACATCTAGAATCTAACATCTAATATCTGCACCGGAGGTGCCATTGAAACCTTTAAGCCCGCGCCAAATCCAAATCATCAAAGCCGTCGTTGAGGAATATACCTCAACTGGTGAACCAATTGGCTCCGATACCCTGGACAAGAAATTTAATCTGGGAGTCAGTCCAGCTACCATTCGCAACGAAATGGTTCGCCTCGAGGATTTAGGCTACCTCAAACAGCCTCACACCTCTGCCGGCCGCATCCCCACCCCTGTCAGTCTCAAACTCTACGTCTCTGAGCTCATGCACGAAGAAGATTTGTCGGTCACCGAAGAGGTCTCTGTCAAAGAGCGTATCTGGGATCATCGAGCACAACTCGACAAGCTCTTACGTGAGGCTACTCGGGTTTTATCCGAGAAAACGGGCAACATTGCCTTTGCGACTTCTAGTGACGGCAGTGTTTACTCTGCCGGCTACTCCAATCTTTTGTCACTGCCCGAATTTTTTGACATCGACGTCACCCGCCAAGTCCTGCAGATGGTCGAGTCATACAAACAGCTCGAGGGTATCTTCTCCCGGGTCGAAGACGTCCAGCCATTCCATATCGTGCTCGGCGACGAGTTTGGCAACGAGTACCTCTATCCATGCGCCATGGCCTACCTCGACTACTCCGCTGGTGGCCAAACTGGGCATATTGGCGTGATCGGTCCTGCACGTCTCAACTATCCCTACGTCATGCCTATGCTCCGACACATGTCTAGTTTGATCGACGAAATATCCGCCTCATGGAGTTAACAATATGAAAAAACAAACACAAAAAAATGCTCCTATCCTAGATCCTAAATCCTCCCCTCTAGAATCTCGCATCTCTCTCCTAGAGTCTAGTCTCGCCCGTGCCCTGGCCGACTACACCAATCTCGAGCGTCGCTTTGCCGACCAGAGTTCTGCTGTCGTCAAATTTGCCAAAGCCGATCTCTTGACCAAACTCCTAGACATCCGCGATCATCTCGCAATGGCGAGCACTCAGCTCAAAGACCAGAGCCTTAGCATGATTCTGGGCTCCTTTGACAAACTCCTGGTTGAAGAGGGGGTAATCCAAGTCAAAACGGATGGTCTCTATGATCCAGCCACTATGGAATGTCAGGAAATGGGGGAGGGAGAGAAAGACAAAGTCATCAAAGTTATCCGGCCCGGCTACCGCTTGCACGACCGAGTCCTCCGGACGGCTCGAGTTGTTGTTGGTAGTGGCGATCCCGTAGGGGTGGATGATCATCCACCCGCATCAAATTAAATATTTATTTTTAAGGAGACATCATATGTCTAATACAAACAGTAAAACCATCGGTATTGACCTCGGTACCACCAATAGTTGTGTCGCTGTCATGGAGGGTGGTAAAGCCAAAGTTATTCCCCTCCACGAAGGCACCAACACTTTCCCTAGTATCGTCGAGCCAGTCAAAAACTTGGTGGGGGCAGTCGCCAAAAATCAAATGATCTTAAACGCAAAAAATACTATCTACAGTGTCAAACGTCTCATGGGTCGCAAACTAAACGATGCCATGGTCAAAGACACTATGAAAAAAGTTGCTTACGAAATCGTAGGTGGCAAAGACGACATGGCGAGCGTCAAAGTGAATGGCAAAGTCTATTCACCTCAAGAAATATCTGCCAAAGTCCTCCAAAAAGCCAAAGCCGACGCCGAGGCATATCTCGGTACCAAGGTAGACTCCGCTGTCATCACTGTCCCTGCCTATTTCGATGATTCTCAGCGCCAAGCCACCATGCAAGCTGGCAAAATAGCTGGTCTAGAGGTCAAGCGCATCGTCAACGAGCCCACAGCCGCAGCCCTGGCTTACGGCCTGGACAAGAAAAAGTCCGGCAAAATTGCTGTCTATGACCTGGGTGGAGGAACTTTTGATATCTCCGTGCTCGAAATCGGCGATGGTGTCTTCGAAGTCAAAGCTACCAATGGGGATACCTTCTTGGGTGGTGATGATTTTGACACTAAACTCATCGAACACATCGTCTCTGAGTTCAAAAAAGAGAACAGCGTTGATTTGTCGTCCGACAAACAAGCGCTCCAGCGCGTCCGCGACAGCGCCGAAAAAGCCAAGATCGAACTTTCATCTTCTATGGAAGCCGAGATCAACCAACCCTTTATCACCCAGGGTCCAAA
>CAZBML010000091.1:0-3349 GCA_964493295.1 uncultured Pseudomonadales bacterium
CGAAGGTATTAATACTATTTATCCTACTTTTCCGTTTTTGGGATCTTCTACCATCAGTGATTGGTACAACGAATTTTCAAAATATAAAACCGATTTAAAAGAGCCAATCTCTGTAGTGGGACATAGTGGCGGAACTACCTTCGCTCTCTATCTAGCACAAAATACTAACATTCAAATAAATAAAATGATCCTAGTATGTCCATTGAATAATATAGACGGTGCAGAACATAATCGTCCAGGAAATGAAACTGAGGCCAAATTCATCCGCAATTTCGTTCACCAAAAATTTGACTTCAACCTGATTAAATCGCATGTCAAAGAGTTTGTTTTTATTCTTTCAGATAACGACCATAACGTCCCATATGAAGACACCAAGGAGTATTTTACTCAAATCTTCCCAACCGCCAAATTTATAACTCTCCGCGACTACGGTCACGTCAACGAAAAAGCAGGCATTACAGAACTACGCGAAGCATACGAAGAGTTAATGAATTAGGTTGTAGTATGTCAGTTACCCCCAACTCACACCCTGTCTCCACGTTCAAAATGCCAGATCGCCGACTTCACAATAGAGTCTAGATAATCGGGAAACTTGATCCCCCAAATCACTTCACCCCCTATATCCTGCGACTCGTCATCAGAGTCATAGACGGATGGGTTAGCGTTAGTCTCTAGAATATAGGGAGTCCCATTTCTAAATCGAACATCAAATCTCGAATATCCCCACAACTTCATTTTGCTAAAGGCTCTTTTGCACATCGATTCCACGGTCTCCTGTTCTTCTCTACTCAGCTTGGCAATTTTTACATCGGTAGACTGGTAATCAGGGTTATCTACCACCCATTTAGTCTCATAAGTTTGAAATGATTCTGGGTTATTGCCAGCAAAAATAACTTCTTCAATTGGTAGGACTCTCACCTTATCTTTTTCTTCAATTAGATAAACCAACAACTCCCTCCCTTCAATAAACTCCTCGGCTATGGCTGGCTGTTTAAATGCTTTGATTTGTCGCTGTACAACTCTCCTAAGTTCGGCATCATTATGTGCAATTGAGTCACGGGAAAGTCCCATACTGCAGTGCTCGAGCGACGGTTTCACGATCATGGGATAGGGGAGGCTAGTAGGGATCGGCTCATCGCCGACTTCAAAACTTATCCCGTATGGAGTGCAAATTTGATGGTTTTGCAGTTCTGCTTTCATCCGAATCTTGTCACCAGTGAGCACAAACACCGCTTCACTTGATCCAGTTACAGGGATATTTAGCTCTCGCAAATACACAAAAGCCTTCTGGCTCAAATGAATATCTTGTCCGCACCACTCGATCAAGTTGAATATACAATCAGCTCCAATATCTAAAATCTTATCTATCTTGTCCTCACCAATTACCTGCAAGCTAACACTGTATCCCTTCGATTCGAGTCCTGCCTTTACTTTTTCTGCAATCACGGCCGAATCTTCATCCGCTTCACTATACTTTGTACTTTGCATCCTCTTCGATGGCAAGCTGTATACAATCGCTATCTTCATGAGATGAGTATACTAAAGTACGCCTGTGCACAACTATCTCAAACTAGCTCAGTGATGTATAATCACATCATGAATGTTCACAAAGTTACGCGCTTGATCAAAAAAGTCTCCGACGCCTACGCCAAAAAATTTGGCATTCGTCGAGATAGCAACTGGTACATCCTCAAATTACAAGAAGAAATGGGCGAGCTCATCCAGAGCTATCTCATGTTGACCGGCAAAGCCCGCCAAAAAGACAAGTCTAAAGCAGAAATAGAAGAAGATTTTCACAAAGAAATGGCCGATGTTTTCTGTCATGTATTGCTCCTAGCGAAACACCACAAAATCAATCTCGAAAAAGAAGTAGAAGAAAAATGGTTGGTGTGGAACAAAGAATAGTGTTATGCTAGGTGCATGCAGTCTTTATTCAAGATAGTTTTGTGGTTGCCTATTGCATTTATCTTACTAGTTAGTTCATTTAGTTTTTATCTTCAAATCAACCGTACGCCAGGTATTCCCGGTTTGATCCGCCAAGAAATCTCCAGTCTGCGTTCACAACCCATTACGTTTGCGTCCCTCCCCAAAATGACACTCGAGATCAAAACCGCACTCGCCAAAGAAGACGCACGTCCACTTGTAATCAACAAATATCTCTCCCATTACAACTCACCCATGTCGGGAATGGGTGATTATATTGTCAAAACTGCAGATCGTTTCAACTTGGACCCTTACCTCGTAATCGCCATCGCCCAGCAAGAATCCAACTTAGGCAAACTCATGCCTCCCAACTGCCACAACGCCTGGGGGTGGGGGATCCATTCGGCAGGCACCTTGTGTTTCGATAGTTGGAACGAAGGTATCAACACCTTTGTCTCTGGTTTAGCCGAAAAATATGTGGCCTATGGTCTCAAAACCCCCGAAGAAATCATGACCAAGTACAACGCCACTTCACCAGGCGGAGCCTGGGCCAAAGGTGTCAACCAATTCCTCGAAGAACTCCAGACTGGCGATTGGTAATTACCACTTAAACAAATTAGCTTGTATCTGGAAAATATTGCTTATCTTATTGTGAAGGATATCGGACCCCGCGTAGGCGGGGGAGATCCAGGAGTACCTCACCAGAGGTAACTCCGTCTTCAACAAAAACGGTAAGCAAGGTTTTCCAGCTTTGCCTTGACAAACCCATAGTATGTGGTAACATCCGCAGACTATGAAAAAAGCTCTTATCTGGTTTGCCAGTTTAATTCTTATCTTCATATCTGGTGCCAATCCAGTCAAAGCCAACGAACACGCCGAAAGAGTAGTTAAAATGCGTGTAGTTTTGACAAAGTACAATTCTCCCATGATAGGCCTAGAGGATACCATGATCCGCACAGCGGAAAAATATGGTCTAGACTGGACTCTCTTGGCCGCTATTGCCGGTACCGAATCTAGTTTTGCCAAACGAATGCCATACCAATGCAACAATCCCTACGGCTGGGGTATCTATGGTAGTAACAAGCTCTGTTTTGCTTCACTCAAAGACTCAATCGAGGGCGTAGCCTCTGGACTAGCCAAGAAATATAATATTTCTAGCATCGAGTCGATCGCGCGTACCTACAACACTGTCTCTACCGATGGCTGGATCAAGCACACCAAATACTTTATGAACAAAATCAAAACGGCCGAGATCCCTGTATCTGCGCTCCCGATTACTCTGTAAGGAGTGTGCCGAGGAGAGGACTTGAACCTCCATGCTGTAAAGCACACGCTCCTAAAGCGTGCGTGTCTACCATTTCACCACCTCGGCGACAAAAGTATTATATTACACATGTTATAATTCCCCCTAATATGACAAAAATAA
>CAZBML010000092.1:0-3271 GCA_964493295.1 uncultured Pseudomonadales bacterium
AGGGCCCAGAAAGAGGCTGGTGGCGGCGGGGGGGGGACTCGGGAGTGAGTACAGCAAAGGGGTAAGGCCGACACCAGAAAAATTCCGGGAGCGGGACAAGCTAATGGCGCACCTAGCGCAAGCGATCTTGGTCACAGAGTGTCCGAGGAGGAGCGGGGTAAAGATCACAGTGAATGCGGCGGCGGAAGAAGGGAAGAATGTGTATGTCGTGCCAGGGCCGATCACCCAGAATAGTTATCATGGGAGTGTGGAGATCATCAGAAATGGAGGGATCCCAGTATACAGCCCGGAGGACTTGATAGAACAATTGGAGTTCTTGTAACTTGTGGTTATTGAGATCATTCGGTTACACTACACCAAAACAGTTCTGACCTGCATGACGCCATCTATATGGCGACAAAACTTTATCTGCCAACCTTTTTAACGCGAGCCTGTCGATAGTCCTGCTACAATACTCTCATGAAATGCATCGTAGGTCTGGGTAATCCCGGAGAGAAATATCGTGGGAACAGGCATAATGTGGGGTTTATGGTGCTCGACCATATGGTCGAGAGAGGAATAGGAAAAGAGGAAATAGGAATTGGTGAATCGCTAAAATTTGCGTTTTCTAAAAAGTTTAACTCGGAAATGGTGCAGACTAAAGATTTTGTCCTGGTGAAGCCGCAGACATTTATGAATGATAGTGGGGTAGCGGTATCTGCTATCTGCCGGTTTTACAAAATAGAGTTGCGTGACCTGTATATTGTGCATGATGATTTGGATATCACGCTTGGCAAATACAAAATCCAGCACGGTAAAGGGCCACAAGTGCACAACGGCCTGCTGTCGGTAGAGGAAAAACTAGGGAGTGACCAGTTTTGGAACGTCCGGGTAGGGGTAGAAAATAGAGAGGTAAGAGGGAACAAGGGAGTACCGGGGGTGGTGTATAGCCTGCAGGATTTTAACCCTGAGGAAAAAGTAATAATAGATGGAGTAATCAATGCAGTGAGGGCTGACCTCTCAGAGTTACTTTAAGGGGTCACACCTTCAAGTCGCAGGGCATGTGGTATTCTAATACGTATGGATTTAGTAATTGTCGAGTCACCAACCAAAGCTAAAACGCTGACCAAGTTCCTCGGTGCTGATTACAAAATAGAGGCATCTATGGGGCACGTGCGAGACCTGCCGGAAAAGGGCGGAGGACTCTCGATAGATATCGAACACGACTTTGAGCCTAACTACCAAGTGCTGTCGAGTAAAAAAGCCAACGTCGCCAATCTAAAGCGGCTAGCCAAAGATGCCAAAGTGATCTATTTGGCGACAGATCCTGACCGCGAAGGAGAGGCTATCTCGTACCATGTAGCGTGGCTACTTGGGAACGATAGAAGCAAGAATCAAGATTTAAGATTTAAGAGAGTGACGTTTCATGAAATCACGAAGACCGCGATCATGGAGGCTCTCAAGCATCCGGGCCAAGTGAATATGGAGCTCGTGAACGCTCAGCAAGCGAGGCGGGTGCTAGACAGGCTGGTCGGATATACACTCTCGCCAGTGTTGTGGAAAAAGGTGCGAAGAGGGCTCTCGGCCGGCCGGGTGCAATCTGTGGCTGTGCGTTTGATTGTCGATAAAGAGCGAGAGATCCAAAAATTTGTCCCCGAAGAGTACTGGGAGATATTCACTGATCTTCGATCAGTGAAAGATGCTAGGAGAGAGAAGATAGGAGAGAGCGATTTGCGGGTGCAGCTATTTAAGATAGACGGCAAGACAGCGAAGATTGGGAACGGGGAGCTAGCTAAAGCAATCATCGACGATTTAGAACACGCTGAGTACAAAGTATCGGATTTGACCAAAGAAGAACAGCACAGTTCACCCTACCCGCCATTTACCACATCGCTCCTCCAGCGAGCTGGGTCAAATGTCTTCTCGTGGAGCGCCAAGATGACCATGCAGATAGCCCAATCATTGTATGAGCACGGCTATATCACCTACCACCGCACGGACTCTTTTAACCTGGCGAGTGAGGCAGTCGAGATGGCGAGGAATTATATTGGTAGTACCTACGGACATGACTATTTACCCAAAGAAGTACGGGTGTACAAAACCAAAGCGGCTAGCGCCCAGGAGGCGCACGAGGCGATCCGCCCAACCGATGTATCACGGGTGGGAGCCGATCTGACCGCTTCGGGGATGACCAGTCGGCACCAAAAACTTTACGACCTGATCAGATCTCGATTTTTGCAATGCCAAATGGCTGATGCAAGGTTTGATAAAACCAGTATTTGCGTGGAAGCCCAGCGCCAAGCTCAGGGCAAATCTTACTTGTTGAAAGCCGATGGCAAGCGAATGATATTTGATGGATACCTAAAACTAGGTAAAACAGCCGACGATGTCTTTTTGCCCGAAGTGAGCGCGGGAGAAGCACTTTCTTTGGTTAAAGTGGATCCGACCCAAAAATTTACCAATCCACCCGCGAGATATAGTGAGGCAGGGCTGATCAAAGAACTAGAAAAAAGAGGCATTGGTCGCCCTAGTACTTATGCGGCCATTATCACGACGATCCAGGATCGTGGATATGTCGTAAAAGAGGAAAAGAGCTTTCGTCCGACGGCAATAGGCGAAGCTGTGGTCGATTTTTTGATGGCCAACTTTGGCAATGTGTTTGCCTACGAGTTTACAGCCAAAATGGAAAGTGATCTAGATGAGATAGCCGAGGGCAAGAAACAGTGGGTACCGACTGTCCGGGATTTTTGGGAACCGCTGGAAAAGCAAGTCAAAGCGGTCGAAGAATCGGGCGAAAGGGTCAAGGTTAAAGTGGAGAGTACGGGGGAGAAATGTCCGGACTGTCCAGAGGGAGAGATAGTGGTGAGGACGGGCAAGTTTGGCAAGTTCCTCTCGTGCTCGACGTACCCGGAATGTAAATATACCAAGCCCTATACCGAGTACGTAGCTGGAGCAGTGTGTCCGACGGATGGTGGTCGGGTCAAAGCGATGAAGTCGCGCAAGGGGGCTAAGTTTTACGGCTGCGAAAACTACCCGACCTGCAAGTGGGCGGCATGGAAACTGCCGGCGAAAACTGAAGAACAAACAAAAACCGTGTAATTATCGATCAAAAAAACTGTCGGACGCAAATTTTGATCTCCGGTACATGCGGCTTGCGCGCCTGTAATGTCGACAAAATTTCATCCGCCAATTTTTATTAGAGGTGTTCCTATTTCCTGCAGAGTTGGTAAATGTTCTAGTTTGTCTTATTGCGTATTTTGGGTAATTTCCGCTAGGATGGATAACACATGAA
>CAZBML010000093.1:0-3251 GCA_964493295.1 uncultured Pseudomonadales bacterium
TGTTTAAATACGCTCTTGCCCGTGATTAGTGAGTTGGGCGTACGAATACAAACAGTACGTCCAATTTTATATTAGTGGCTATCAGTAAAGAGAGGGATTCATTCCATGACACAGAAGAAGCGCTTATACTGGGGAAACGAAAATCTCAATCTTCCCGCCCTCGATCTTACTTTAGTCCAACGAGAATCCTACGAACAATTTTTAAACAAAGACCTCCAAAAGTATCTCAAAGAAATTAGCCCGATCGACGACTTTACCGGTAAAACCTGGGAGTTATCATTTGGTAGCCACTACTTCGAACAGCCCAAACTCACTCCCGACGAAGCTGTCAAAAAGGGCCTCACCTACGATGTTCCTCTGCGGGTCAAAGTCAAGCTAGTCAACAAAATTACTGGCGACGAGACTGAGCAAGATGTCTTCCTGGGTGATCTACCCAAGATGACTGGCCGCGGCACTTTTATCGTCTCTGGTATCGAGCGTGCTGTCGTCAACCAGCTCGTCCGTGCCCCCGGTGCTTTCTTTGCCGGTTCCGTTGACCCAACGACTGGTCGTGTTTTATATACCGCCGAGCTCCGCCCTATGCGCGGGAGCTGGCTCGAGATCTCAGTCGGCAAAAACGATGTTTTGACCGCCAAAATTGATCGTCACCGCAAGTTCTATGTCACCACTTTGCTTCGGGCTCTAGGCATCGAGGACGAAGAAGAGATCAAATCACTCTTCAAAGATGTTGATACCGATGTAGACCACCAATATATCTTTGCCACCCTCGCCAAAGACAGCAATCACACTCAAGAGGAGGCGCTCCTTGATCTCTACGACAAAATTAGGCCTGGTGAGCCAGCCGTTCTCGAAAATGCCAAAAATCTTTTCTTCCAGAGTTTCTTTGATCCTCGCCGCTACGACCTAGACAAAGTTGGTCGCTACAAACTCAACAAAAAACTTGGATTAGACATCGAAAATGTCTCTAACAACCAAGTTTTGCAAAAAGCCGATCTTATCGCCATCATCAAGTACTTGATTGGACTCCAAAATGGCGTCGGTCAGGTTGACGACATCGATCACTTGGCCAACCGCAGGGTGCGTCGGGTAGGCGAGCTCTTAGGTGCTACGGCTTTCCGCATCGGCTTGCTTCGCTTAGAGCGCTCAATCAAAGAAAAGATGTCTTTGGTCAAGCCAGAAGAGTCAGTCACTCCCGTCCAGCTCATCAATGCTCGCCCAGTCATCGCAACCATCTCTGAGTTCTTCCGCCGCAATAGATTGTCTACTATTCTAGACCAAACCAATCCTTTAGCTGAGATCGACAATCTCCGTCGTCTTTCCGTCATGGGTACCGGTGGGGTCACTCGTGAACGCGCCAGCTTCTCTATGCGTGATATCAATGCTTCCCAGTACGGTCGCATTTGTCCGGTCAGATCCCCCGAAGGTCCAAACATTGGTTTAGTTACCTATTTATCTCTCTACACTCGTATCAACGAATTTGGATTCCTTGAGTCTCCTTACCGCAAAGTCACTGCTATCAAACGCGGTAGTAAGACAGTCATGAACGTCTCTAAAGAGATTACTTATCTCCCTCCAGACGATGAACAAAACTATTATATTACCCATGCTGGTATCGAGATGTCCGAGTCAGGGGATATCATTCCCGAATGGGTCCCTGCTCGTTACAAAGGTAACTTTATCGAAGTTCCCGTTGAACAAGTACAGTATATTGATGTAATTCCCCGCCAAGTAGTGGGTACTTCTGCCTCACTCATTCCCTTTATTGCTCATGATGAAGCCAACCGCGCCCTCATGGGTACCCACATGCAATGCCAGGCCGTACCACTTATCTCTCCTCAATCACCCATTGTAGGAACTGGTATGGAGAGCTCCGTCGCTGAGGCCATGGGTTGGGTAGTCAAAGCTACTCACCCAGGTACCGTGATCGCTGTGGACGCCAACTCCATCGTTCTCGAGCTCGACAAAGAAACTGCCGCCAAAGCCAAGCTTGATTTTGTAGCCAACCTGAACGAACATGCCTCACTCGATCGCAACCACATAACTTACAGATTAATCAAATTCCATCGTACTGCTGGCTCCACCTGCTACAACCAAAAGCCAGTCGTCAAAGTCGGGGATAAAATCAAAAAAGGCGACCTCTTAATCGATGGTCCTGCCAGTGATGGGGGCGAACTCTCTCTCGGTCGCAACTTGGTTATTGCCTATGCTTCATTCATGGGTCTTGGCTACGAAGATGCCATTATCGTCTCCGACAAACTAGTCAAAGAAGACGTGCTTACCAGTATCCATATCAACGAATATACCGCTGATATCATGGATACCAAGCTCGGTGCTGAAGAATTGACTCGTGATATCCCCAATGTCTCTGAGAACGACCTGCGAAATTTGGGTGATGATGGTATAGTCTTTGTTGGAGCCGAAGTTACCGGTAACGATATCTTAGTCGGCAAGATCGCCCCCAAAGGTGAAACCGAATTGACTGCCGAAGAGCGCTTGCTCCGTGCAATCTTTGGTGAAAAAGCCCGCGAAGTCCGTGACACCTCACTTCGTATGTCAAACGGAGAATCTGGTACAGTCATTGAAGTTTCTACGCTAGATCGCGAAGAGGGTGACGAGCTAGATCCAGGTGTCCTAAAGACCGTTACTGTTAAAGTTGCTCAGATCCGCAAAGTTACTGTTGGTGATAAGCTCGCTGGTCGCCATGGTAACAAAGGCGTAATCTCTCGCATTATCCCAACGGCCGATATGCCTTACCTCGCCGATGGTACGCCAGTTGACATTATTATCTCCCCACTATCAGTTTTGGCTCGTATGAACTTGGGTCAGCTTCTCGAAGCTCACCTAGGCTGGGCAGCCCAAAAACTTGGCTACAAAGTAGCTCTCCCTGTTTTTGAGCCACTAGACGAATCCGTGATCGAAGAACAACTCAAAAAAGCAGGTCTTCCCACAAGTGGTAAAGCCATACTCCATGATGGTCGCACAGGTTTGCCTTTTGACAACCCCACCACTGTTGGTATCGGATACATCCTCAAACTCATCCACATGGTTGAAGACAAAACTCACGCTCGCTCGACCGGTCCATACTCTCTTGTGACTCAACAGCCTTTGGGTGGTAAAGCCCAAATGGGTGGTCAAAGACTAGGAGAAATGGAGGTCTGGGCCCTCGAAGCACATCGTGCCGCCCACGTTCTCCAAGAAATGCTCACGATCAAATCTGACGATCTCGTTGGTCGTGCCAAAGCCTTCGAAGC
>CAZBML010000094.1:0-3209 GCA_964493295.1 uncultured Pseudomonadales bacterium
GCCAAGCTAGGCACAAAACTCCAACAACATTACTTTTTTCCCCAGGATTCTGAGTGGGCCATCGAAAATGGCCAGCTCTACGTTGTCCAGACTAGGCCAATCACCACCGTTGACGCGACCACGAGCAAAAACGAACAAGTCAAAACGCAAGCCAAACCAATATCAGGCAAAATGATCCTCGAGGGCCAGCCTGCTAGTCCTGGGGTGGTCACTGGTATTGTAAACATCTTAAAGTCAGCTAAAGAAATCGGCAAAATAAAGCGTGGTGATATCTTGGTAACCGACATGACCACACCCGACTTTGTCCCTGCCATGAAAAAAGCCGTCGCCATTGTCACGAACAAAGGGGGTCAGACCAGCCACGCCGCCATCGTGAGTCGAGAGCTCGGGGTGCCCTGTGTAGTTGGTACCAAAACCGCTACCACCACTCTCAAACAGGGTCGTATCGTCACGGTCGATGGTGCCGCCGGCAAAGTGTACGAATCCAGCCTCAAAGCTTCCTCGATCAACTATGTCCCCAGAGAATCGAGCTATCATGCACCCGCCACCACCCTCAAAACCGCCACCAAAGTCTATGTCAATTTGGGTGAGCCAGAGCTAGCCGAGGAGATCGCAACTCGCAACGTCGATGGAGTAGGGCTCCTGCGCGCCGAGTTTATGATGGCAGGCATCGGCATCCATCCCAAAAAACTCATTCATGAGAAAAAGAGTCATCTCTTTGTCGACAAACTCGCAGATGGCATCGCCAAAATCTGCCGGGCCTTTGGTGATCGACCTGTCGTGTACCGTGCCTCCGATTTTAAAACCAACGAATACTCCCATTTAAAAGGTGGTGAACAATATGAGCCCGCTGAACCCAATCCCATGTTAGGCTACCGTGGCGCTTATCGCTACATCCACGACGCCGATGTCTTTGATCTCGAGCTCTCAGCCATTAAAAAAGTGCGCAACGAACTAGGCCTCAAAAATCTACATCTCATGATTCCCTTTGTGCGCAACGTTAAAGAACTCCAAGAAGTCAAAAAACTAGTAGTCGCCGCCGGTCTCTCACGGACCCAATCATTCAAACTCTGGATGATGGTCGAGATCCCGGTCAATGTCATTTTGCTGGATGATTTTATCGACGTCGGGATCGATGGTATCTCGGTAGGCACCAACGACCTTACCATGCTCATGCTAGGTACCGATCGTGACAACGAAACAGTTGCCGCCGACTACGACGAGCGTAACCCTGCAGTGCTCTGGGCACTGCAACACATTATCCGCACCGCCCACAAACGTGGCATCACTGTCTCTGTGTGTGGCCAGGCTCCCAGTAGTCATCCCGATGTAGCCGAGTTTTTGTGCAAAGAGGGCGTGACCAGCGTCTCCGTTACTCCAGACGTAATCGACAAAACCCGCCAGGTCCTCTACGATACTGAGCTCAAGCTAGTCAAAAAATCCTAATATCAATTTTTAAATAGTTAAAATATTTAGTAATTTGATATTATTTAGAATTTAGATATTAGTATTTAGATATTAGTATTTAAATATAGAATATAATTTAGAATTTAGATATTAGAATTTAGAATTTAAAATAGTATGCCCAAAATAGCCCGTATCGTCGCTCGTGAAATCCTCGATTCTCGCGCCACCCCCACGATCGAGGTCTCTGTCCTCACGGATAGTGGCAATTTTGGCACAGCCTCTATCCCCTCTGGTGCGAGCAATGGCAAAAACGAAGATGTCGAGCTCAGGGATGGCGATCCCAATCGCTATCACGGCAAAGGGGTGCTAAATGCAATCGCGAACGTTCACACCATCCTCGCGCCCGCACTCATAGGATTTGACATCACCCAGCAAGAGCAAATCGATGCTCGTATGATCGAGCTCGATGGCACCAAAAACCAAAGTAAACTCGGCTCCAACTCGATCCTCGCAGTCTCGATCGCTTGTCTCAAAGCCGCGAGTAGTAGCTACAAACTCCCGCTCTTCAAATACATCGCCGCTCGTTACCGTCCTAGTGCACAGCTCCATATACCTGGGCCAATTTTTAATTTGATCAACGGAGGTAAGCACGGAGCCGGTAATCTAGATTTTCAAGAATTTCACGTCATCCCTACCACCAAGCTCAGCTATAGCGAGGCCTTGCGTGCTGGCACCGAAACCTGGGAAAACCTCAAGCAAGAGCTCATCCATCGCAATGCCATCCATAGCGTCGGCGACGAAGGGGGCTTTGCTCCCAACCTCTTTACCAACGCCGATGCCCTCGAGCTCATGGCACTGGTTATCAAAAACTCTCACTACCGTTTGGGACAAGACCTCTTTCTCGGTCTCGATGTTGCCGCGACCGAGTTTTACAAAGACGGCAAGTACAATATCAAAGACTCACCCAAGCCTGTGAGCAAAGAGGAGCTGACCGAGCTCTATTTATCCCTAGTCAAAGACTACGGACTCCTCGGTCTCGAAGATCCGCTCGAGCAAGAGGATTGGCGTGGTTGGAGCGAGCTCAGGCGTGTTTTACCCGCCAGTGTCATGCTCATCGCCGATGATTTAGTCACCACAAACGCCAAACGTCTCGAACAAGCCATCGACAAGGGTAGTTGCAACGCCGTGATTGTCAAACCCAACCAAATAGGCACTGTCACAGAGACTATCGAACTGATGAACTTGGCTGAGCAACACAACATTACCCAGATCGCCTCGCACCGCTCAGGTGAAACCAATGACAGCTTTATTGCCGATTTTGCAGTCGGCATGGGAGCCCACTACGCCAAATTTGGTGCTCCCGATCGGGGCGAGCGTGTAGCCAAATACAATCGTCTCCTCGAAATCGAACAATATTTGGGTAATCAAAAGTAGTTTTATTTTTGTCTGTTTCTTATTTCAAACTTCTGATTTAGAATTTGTTTAGGATCTAGAGTTTAGGACTTAGGATTTATGATGAAAAGTAGAGTCGTTTTGATCATTCTGGACGGTTGGGGTATCGGTCCAGACTATCCAGGCAATGCCTTGAAGCAGGCCCACACTCCCACTATGGATATGCTGTCAGCTACATTCCCCCATACCGAGCTTTTAGCCGCGGGCGAAGCCGTCGGTTTACCCAAAGGTGAGGACGGCAACACCGAGACAGGTCACCTCAATATTGGTGCCGGGAGAGTAGTGTATCAAGATTTACCTCGGATCAACATGTCTATTTCGTCTGGCGCTTTTATGTCCAACAAAGCCTT
>CAZBML010000095.1:0-3193 GCA_964493295.1 uncultured Pseudomonadales bacterium
CCTCTCTCCCACACCCTACACATATTTTAGGAAAAACTATCTCCAAAATACTCATAATATAAACTTATCACAACGAGGAGAAAGTTTGACTATCTTTTTTGAAAACCTTTACGCAAATCTCGGGCGAGCTGGCACCCCGCCCTGGCGGGGTTCGCCCGTATGCGTACGAGGAAAAACGCCGCAGGGCGTTTATTCCGTGTTTTACAAAAAATGGTAGGCAGATTTTCTCAGAATAAAAACTTGCATTTAGCCCGATTCTATGATATATTTTGATGTATTGGGGACGTCTTGCTTTGACGTATACCAGCTCCTTAACATCTGCATACCGACTTTGACGAGAGAAGTCGTAAAACAGCGTCAAAAAACAACTGTCAATAAATTTTCGACAGCAGTAAGTTCATTCATGGCGAAAGCTGATGATGCATTTGCTTCTTTCTTAGGTCTCTCTCCTTCGGGATACAAGGCTTAATTAAAGACATTTATGCCCCACTCTCTCGTGGGGAAGGTATAGGTGGAAATATACACGAGACGTAAGTCCGTTCCGATCAGGCGGACCCATATAAAAGATCGCCCTCGGGATTATCTTGGTCTGATAATTACCTAATAGTTCAGAGGTTAAACAATAAATTTATCTATGTATGTAGATGGTGTTAAAGACGGTACGCGGACGAGAGTTCAATACTCTCCGTCTCCACAATTAGACTGTATTCTTTACGGCCTTGGCCAGATCTAGCTTGATATCGCGCGCCTTGATATCCGCTCTCTTCTCCCACTCCCTCTTCCCCTTCCCTACCCCTATCTCGCACTTCGCCCATCTTCCTTTGAAAAATAGTTTCAGTGGGATCAATGTCATGTTTTTCCCCTCGATTTGTTTCTGGATCTTGAGCATTTCGCTGTGTTTCAAGAGCAGTTTACGTGACCGCTTGGCGTCATATTCCTTGCCTGAGTAATGGCTATAGCGGGGGATGTCCGCGCCAACTAAAAATAGCTCTCCTCCGATCATCTTGGCATACCCCTCGCGCAGGCTCCCCCTCTCCTCCCGCAAGCTCTTCACTTCCGCGCCAGTCAGCATCACCCCGGCCACATACGTGTCAGAGATGCTGTATTCACTTTTCGCCCATTTATTCACGATCATAGGTATATTCTAACTCAAGATAGATAATACCGATAAAAATTAACGAAATTTGCATATCTTTTTTGAAAACCATAGCGCAAATCTCAGGCGAGCAGGTGTCGCCTTAGGCGACTCGCCATTATTTTTCCTGCAAGTAAAAATGGCCGCGTGCAGGTTTGAATTGTTTTTGTGTGGTGTAGTGGATCGAACCGCAGGCGAGACCGTCACACAAACAAAAATAATCAGACCGAACGCGTACTCTACAACCCAAATTCCTTCACCACATTATCGATTAGTACATATGCCTTATCATCCACAATCACCAGGTCACTCGCCTTACTAAACTCCGAGTTTACATACTGGGATTGGTACTTGCCCCCTACCCCAAATACACTGACTCTCTCTGCCCCTCGCTCCAACACATACACGAGACTCTCGCTCACCCACATCGCAATCGGATCACTCAGTTTCTTGCCTTCGTTCTCGGTCGGGAATCCCTCCATCAAGAATGGTACTGGCGCTCCCTTGCTATACCTCTCCACCTTGCCAGAGCTAGTTAACAGCCAGATATCGCCCACCACCCTCATCTCTACCACTTTTGATAAATCAGGTGTTATCCCAGCCGCCAGCCACCTCCGCCTAGACCCAAATCCGTCGCTCAGCACCGGATACTTCCATATTTCGCTTTGCTCAATATCAAACACATACACGTTCCCAGCAAAACTCTCTACTATTTTTGGGTTCTTCCAAAATTCATCCGCTTCGATCACTTTCTTTGGCTCAGGTTTTTTCCAGGCCATTTCATAAATCCCGGTACTACTAAGTTCATGCACCTTCGTTTCACCAATCGAGACATCCACCATCTCCTCAGCCTTGCTCAAATCTAGCACTTGTCTCGACCTATCACTCAAATTCATCATTACCAGGCGCTTATTTTTTTCATCCACAAATATCAAGTTTCCTTTGCCGTCTGTTTTCATCCTACTTGCCACGAGTCCCTCTGATAGAATAGGCAACTCTACGACAGTATTTAGCTGGATCTCGCTTTTCTTAAATGCTCTCTCTTCTGCGCCCTCCAAACTCACAAGGAGTGCACGGGCTTTAGTTTTGTATTCATCATTAACCTCCATTCCCAGGTAATTCTCAACCTCACTACGAGCCTGGGTTAATAACGTTTTCGCTCTCTCAGGGTTCAAGTCACCTATTGTGACAGTTTCACTAATTTTTGCTTCCACACTCGAGTTTAGAGCATTAAACTCATTTACCGCACCCAACTTTGCTTTTCTCACTGCCCCGATCGCAATCATAATCACTAATAAAACCAAAATTACACCTCCTACCCACAAATTTACTTTTCTAGGACCCTCATAGTTGGGCATTCTTATCTTCGGCCAGGCAATTTGCTTGCGTTCTGCCTCTACCTCACTCACGATTGCCGCCATCCCACCCGTTTCTGCTTTCATGTGCATGAGTGGAGCCAACAGCTCGGCTGGATTGTCTTGCTCTGTCACTATCTTCTTAAATTGGTGTATCCCTACCGCCTCTATAAATGACCTTGTGCCCAAGACGAACACGTCGTCTGCAATTACTTGGCCCACTGCATTGTTTTCCAGCTTTGCTAATTGACCGTTCCTAGCCAGGTAAGTTTCCATTTCACCTTGACTGGCTATTTTTAGTTCTGATCCGTTCACGATACCAAGCAATACATCAATTCTGACCCCTTCAGTCTTCTCGCTTCCGATAGTTTTTAACACCTCCTGACCTTTCTTTTCTATCTCAGCCAAAATTGCACTACCCATACTAGGCAAGTCAATCAGAGAGTCGCCTTCCTCACATCTTAGCCTTACTACGATCAGGGTTTTTTCTCCACCATCATGTATTACGACTTGAGCCTGAGCCCAATTTCTGCTATCACTCGACCCAACTATATTTGTAGAACTAATACTAACCATACTTACAGTATAAACACTGCGAGCAATAACACCACTAGGGCGAAGACAAAATTGAGGATCCCCAATATCCGAATGAAAAAATCATCCTTCATCGTAACTGCCTTGGTCATTGCCCCAACCTGTCTCA
>CAZBML010000096.1:0-3169 GCA_964493295.1 uncultured Pseudomonadales bacterium
AGTTACCCCAACCGAGACATTAAAGTTTTTGATAGTGCCGTCTTGGTTTTTGGCCTCGATAAAATCTTCAATGTCTGGGTGATCCGCATTTAAAATGCCAATATTAGCCCCTTGTCGTTTGGCACCTTGTAGAATTTGTGCCAAAGCCGCCGAATAGGCTTTGAGAAAGTCCACCGGTCCCGATGCCGCACCAGGAACATTTTTTACTTTATCCCCGTGAGGACGGATTTTGGAAAAATTAAAGCCTGTTCCTCCGTTATTTTTATGTACTACTGCCGCGTCCCCTAGGGTCTTAAATATTTTGCCTATCGAATCCTCAATCGGCAGGACAAAGCAAGACGAAAGCTGACCTGTACCTCCCGGGTTCCCCGCTTCAAACATGGCTTTGCCAGCACAGACCATTTTCATCGAGACCATTCGCTCATAAAACTTGTTAGCAGTCTCCATCACGATTCCGTTCCCGGCCCAGTTCACTTCTGGTTTAGCCATGTGGTACGCCACTCTCCACAGCATCTCTCCCGGAGTCTCGACGACGACGCCGTCCATATCCGTGCGCAAATATCGTTTCTTCGCCACTTCCAGGGCATTCTTGGTCAGCTTTGGTTCGATTATTTTTGGTTTTGTCATATATTTCCTCAGAGTTTTCTGGTTGTCCAATTACTTATCGCATTTGCTGTATGCACAGCTGGGGCACGTTGAACACCCCTCTTCTCTGCGCATAGGCGTACCACACTCTGGGCATAACTCTTCCGAAGTCACTTGCTTATCGGCTTTCGTTTCATACGGCCCCGATTTCTTCTCTAGTACCACTTGCTCGCGCGAGCCCTCGACATACACGGTCATTCCCTTAAGACCTAGTTCCCAACCCAGCTGATACGCTTTAGCTACGTCTTCTGGCTTAGCCTCTGGGGGGAAATTGATGGTTTTGCTAATCGAGTTGTCGATCCATTTCTGCATCACTGCCTGCATGCGGACATGCTCCTCGACCGAGAGATCCGATGAAACGACAAATACATCTCTGATTTCTTTAGGAACTTCTTCAATATTTTGACAGCTCCCCCCATTCTCCCTCACAAATTCAAAAACTTTCCTGCGCTGACTAATTCCTAATCCCTGTTTCCTTAGTTCCTGATCAAACAACTCACTTGTGTAATACATCTCTCTCCATTCCTTGCCTTCTTTCTCTGCCCCTTCTCTGGTATGGCGAGTGTAAGACAAAGCAAATACGGGCTCACAGCCATAACCTTCGAGTCCCGAGATCGTGGCAATACTTCCGGTGGGTGCCACGGTAGTTTGGGCACCGTTACGGATACCATGTTTCTTTAGTTCAACCAGCAGTTTTTTCCAGGAAATTTCTGGTCTACCAAAGTTAGATTTATGTGCAATAAGAGGTTTGGGAGCTGTCCAAGTTGGGTTTTGTGGGTCGTAGATACTCCCATTGATCCCGGGGAATGGTCCTCGCACACGAGCCAGTTCAATCGAAGCCATCATGCTATGGTAACGGATGAACTCCATGATCTGGCTCGCCAGTTCTTGACCTTTAGCACTGCCATACCTCACCCCTGTCATATACATCATGTCCGAGAGTCCCATGACCGAGAGGCCAATCCGTCGCACTTTGTGAGCCGCTTCTTCTATCTCTGGCACCGCGGAGACATATTTATTGGCATCCACTACGTTGTCGAGGAATCGTACCGACAAAGCCACGGTTTCTGCCAGCTTGTCCCAGTCTACTTGGTATCCATCACCTTTAATCTTTTTGACGTGCTCACGCAAGTTGAGTGATCCTAAACAACAATTTTCGTATGGTCCGAGGAACTGCTCGCCACAAGGGTTGGTTGCTTCTAGTTTGTAGAGGTGTGGCACAGGATTACTGCGATTAGCCTCGTCCAAAAACAGCACTCCTGGCTCGCCATTTTTGTGTGCGTATTTAACAATCTCGGCAAATAGTTCACGGGCTGGGATCATGCGATACATCTCCCCATTCTCTGGGTGTCTTAGGGTAAAGTCATCGTTGTTTTTGACTGCTTTCATAAACTCATCAGTGAGTCCCACGGAGATATTAAAATTCGTGATCTGCCCTTCAGTAGCCTTGCAACGGATAAACTCGAGAATATCGGGATGCCACACTGGGAGCACTGCCATGGCCGCACTCCGTCTCCCACCTCCTTGCCCAATCACCCAAAAAGCCGTGTCATAAACTTTTATAAAAGATACTGCTCCTGTGGCTTTGCCTTTAGTAGTCGAGATCGTAGCGTCTTTGGGGCGTATACGCCCAAACGAAAACCCTACCCCTCCTCCAGTTTGGAGAGTCAAAATTGCTTTGCGTAGTACCGAGAAAATCGAATCCGTTCCTTTGCCTAGATCATCTTCAACTGGGAGGACAAAGCAGTTGGCCAGCTGGCCATATTTTGTCCCAGCATTTGCCATGGTACGTCCATTTGGGACAAATCTCATTTCATACAACATCTCAAAAAACTTCTCCCTCATCTCCATGGCTGTATCACCACTGCTTCTGTAGTTATTTTCAGCTTCAGCTACCACACGTGACGTGCGCATGAGGATCTCGGCTGGCGACTCTACAGGGTGACCAGATTCGTCCCTCAGTGAGTAGCGGTTGACCATGATCGCCGCGGCATTTTTGTTTAGTTTTGTAATTTTCATGATTCCGACTCCTGCAGTTTCTTAATTTCCTCGTCAAAATCTGCGAGTGATTCAAACTCACGATAGACTGATGCAAATAGCAAATAAGCGAGTGGGTCAATCTTTTTCAGTCTATTGATCACAAGATTTCCTATTTCCCACGACCTCACTTCGGTACTATTTTTACGCCGTAATATGCGCTCAATTTCGTCGACCATTCCCTCGATCTGTTCCATGGTCACTGGTCTCTTCCAGGTAGCCTTCATCACTCCCCGTTTGAGTTTCTCTCTATCAAAGTCTTCAATTTTGCCAGACTTCTTGACTACCTTGATATCTACTCCCTCTGCTCTCTCGTAGGTAGTAAAGCGCTTACTGCACTTCACACATTCTCTCCTGCGCCTCATCGCCCCACCTTCCGCAGTGATCCTCGACTCTAGGACGGAAGTGTCTTCGGGGTGGCAGTAAGGGCATTGAATAGGTGGTCTCTCCTGGCTCTCGCCTAGAGACTAAAACCCTACATATAGTA
>CAZBML010000097.1:0-3148 GCA_964493295.1 uncultured Pseudomonadales bacterium
ACCCGAATGTCAATATACTATTTCTTGACTTAGCATACACAGAATCCTATAATATCTCGATATGGCAATAACTAACTCTCTGGAAGTATCAGCAAAGTGTAGTAGACAAATTGCTGGGCAGAGCATGGGCAGACATATATTTAAGGATAGCCCAATCAACGATTTGGATTTAGGAGAAATTATCAAACAGGCACAAGAAATCCTGGCCAGAGGTATCTGTGGGATAGATTGTCCCAATGATTGTCAGGTTAAGAAATTGGCTGAATCAGATACAAAATTACTTAGAGATGTTTTTGGAATACTTGAAAACCCTGTCGCGGGAGAGCTTCCTTCAAGTAGTAGTTAGAGCTCAGTATTTTTTATGACAACAGTTTAGCGCTTGGGTGATTGCTTGGTGCGGCGAGCCTTGCCACCGGTGCCGATCATGCGGCGCTGACGGGTGCGAGAGTCGCGAGTCAAGAGCCCAGCGGATTTGAGGATGCTACGGAATGATTCTCGGTCTAGAGTTGCGAGAGACCTGGCGATACCATGGACGGTAGCGTCTAGCTGACCCATTTTGCCCGATCCTGCCACTACAACTGAAGCGGACATTTTGGTTAGAGTTTCTGTGATAATAAAAGGCTTGCGATAAGCGGCCTTGGCTGTTTCTCCTGGGAAATACTGCTCTGCGGGCTTGCCATTGACGATCATTTGGACACCGTCAAAACCAGGAACACTAGCGGATTTGTATAGTCGAACGCGAGCGTTGGCTGTTTTCCTGCGACCAACAGCGTAGGTGTAATTAGCTTTACTAGTGGTTTTATTGGTGGTTTTTTTGACTGTTTCTTTAGCCATAGGTTAATCCTCTTTTTTAAATTGAGCAGTATGTGGATGGACATCTGACTTGTATACTTTTAAGCGAGACATGCGAGGATCCTGGAGCTTGTTCTTGGCAAGCATGCCATTTACGGCGTGTTCAATGACTTTGCGGGGATCACGGTCCATGAGACGGCCAGCAGATTCTTGACGGAATCCCCCAGGCTGACCTGAGTGGCGAGAATAGATTTTGGCTAAGAGTTTGTTGCCGGTAAGCTTGATATCTCCCGCGTTGATCACAACAACGAAATCACCCATATCCATGTGGGGAGTGTAGTCGACTTTACCTTTACCGGTTAAGAGGTTGGCTATTTTGGTGGACAGACGACCTAGAGTTTGACCCTGACAATCGATCAAGTGCCAAGCTCTTTTGATATCGGCTGTTTTTACCATGGATGTTTGTTTTTTCATTATTTGTCACCTCTCTTGAGCGTACGTTTAACTAGTTTGGGAGCAGATTTGGTTGCTTTAACTACTTCGGGTACGACAGCGGTGACCCTCTTTGCCTTGGGAGTGGATTTCACCTTATTGCTCTCATTAGCTGAATTTGATTTGGAAGCGACAACCGATTTTTTGGTGAGGGACAGACGCACGAGAGGAGCATTGTCGCCTTTGCGATTGCCGATCAAAGTCAAATTGGTGTATCCACCTCGAACCTCTTTGTAGAGAGGAGCGATGCTTTCAAACAATTTTTTGACTAGCTTGTTCTCTTGGACATAAGCCTGTACCATGCGACGATTCTGAATAGAATCGACTTTGGCTCGAGTAAGAAGCTTTTCGAAAATAGGAGTAACGGCTTTGGCTTTGATTTTGGTAGTCACAATAGACTCGTGCTCGATCATCGAGTAGACAAGGTTTTTCATCAAAGCCAATCTAGCTTGCGAATCACGACTTAATTTGTAACCACTAATGTGCTTTTTCATATATTTACGTTAATCCGTTATTTGGTGCGAGTAAGCCCTTTCGAAGACAAAGCTTCGTCAATTAACCCGAGCGATTTACCGCCGAGGTTTTTGACAGTTTTTAAATCTTTGTCGGTAGCAGTTGCAAGCTCAGCGGCTGTTTTGTAGCCAGCGGCTTTCAAGGCATTGGCTACGCGAGTGGGGAGACCAAGATCGTCGGTCATGACACTACTGGCAGAAGAGGGAACAACGCTAACATCTTCTGTTACGGTGGGATCGACTATTTGGGTAAAAGCGGTAACCAAAATACTAGCCGCTTCTTTGAGGACAACTGAAGGTAGGCGTGAACCATCGGTATAGATCTCCATGACAACTTTGTCAAAATCTGTACGACGACCAACACGAGTAGATTCTACTTTGTAGGCAACGCGCTCCACGGGAGAATAGATGGCATCAATAGACATTTGACCAATAGCAGAGGATGGACGCTCGTCAGCGGGAGAGTAGCCATAACCAGTTCCGATTGTGAGTTCGAGGTCTAGCTTACCATCTTTGCTGAGAGAGGCGATAACTGCATCACCATTGACGATTTTGACTGTAGCGGGAGCGACAATGTCTTTGGCGGTTACAGTACAAGGACCTTTGGCACTGAGCTTTGCGACAACTGGTTCGTCGCCTTCGTAGGCAACCTTGACTGATTTAAGGTTCAAAATCAAGTCGATCATGTCTTCACTGAGTCCAGCCAGAGTCGAAAATTTGTGATTGACGCCGGCTACTTTGACTTCAGTAATTGCGGCACCACGGAAACTGGAAAGCAAAACGCGGCGAAGTGAGTTGCCGATGGTGTGACCGAAACCGGTAACTAATGGCTCAATAGAAAATACGCCATAATTGGCTTTTTCTTCGATAACTTTGACGGAAAAATTCATTGATTGCATGATAACCCCCTTTATATAGCTTATTAACGGGAATAAAACTCCACAATTAATTGTTCGTTAATAGCCTCAATAATGTCGCTTCTTATAGGTAAGCGAGTAACCTTGCCGAGGGCGGCTTTTCTGTCTAACCAAGCGGCTGATTCCTTCTCTTTGTCTGCGAGTAGAGCTTTGATATAGGGTATTTCGGTGGCAGTCTTGGAGAGAGAGACAACATCGTTTAGCTTAACTTTGTAAGAAGGAATGTTGAGTTTTTTGCCGTTAACCATAACATTGCCATGGCTAACCAATTGGCGTGCTGAGGCGCGAGTAGGGGCAAATCCGAGTCGGTAAACACAGTTGTCGAGGCGACGCTCTAAGAGTGAAAGCATAACCGCACCTGTTGCTAGAGGATTTTTGGGGGCTTCGACGTAGTATTTGTTGAACTGGCGTCCAAGAATACAGAAAGTGTATTTA
>CAZBML010000098.1:0-3140 GCA_964493295.1 uncultured Pseudomonadales bacterium
CCAGGCCCGCCTGTCCGGCTGGGTGCACCGCAAGCGCGACCACGGCAACCTGCTGTTCGTCGACCTGCGCGACCATTACGGCGTCACCCAGTGCGTGCTGGACGTCTCGAGCCCGGTCTTCAAGACCGCCGAAGCGGTGCGCGTGCGCGTAGTCAGTTTCGCGGGAATCTGGCGATCTGTTGCTGCCATGCCTTCTACTTTACCGCCGGTTAGATACTTATCTTTGAAGTCTAAGAACTCAGAGCCTTCGTGGAAGACTTCTTCACAGACTGAACATTCTAAGTCGTGCCCGGCATTGCCCATAATGGAGATATTGATCTCGCGAGCCCCAGTAATCCCCTCTTCAACCATTATTCTGGTATCCATATTGGCGGCCAGATCAACGGCGCGGACTAGTTCTTTGGTAGACTTGGCACAGGTCGTGCCAATGGATGATCCTCCCCTACTCGGTTTGACGAAAATGGGATATTTGAGATGGGTTTCGATTTCTTTGACAAAGGTAGCTTGTTTGGCGTACCAGTCACTGCGGTAAAACCAGATGTATTTTGCTTGTTTGATGTTGTTGCCATCAAAGGCCGCTTTCATCGCGACTTTGTCCATGCCAATGGCCGCCCCGGTTAGACCGGTCCCAACTAGCGGGATACCGTAGCACTCGGCTAGCCCCTGAATCCAACCACCCTCCCCTACCCCACCATGGAAACAAGGAAAGATGATATCAAAAGGCTTTTCAGATTTTTTAAATATCGACGACTTAACAGGAATGATATTTTGATTTTGAGGAGAGCTGGGGAGGGCGACTTTTTCCGCCATACTCTCTAAGAGAGGCATGTTTTTGTATGAATCGATAGTTTTGAGATGGTCGCCGGTTAAGATGTCGCCGAGTTTGGTGACGTAGAGCGGAATAGTTTCATATTCCGTGGGCATGGATGCCATGGCCTGGACGGCAGTGATGATCGAGACTTCGTGCTCGGGACTCTTGCCACCAAAGATGACGGCTACTCTGAGTTTGGACATAAGGGTATTGTACCAAAGTCACTACCAGGGGTTGTTGACTTGAGCGGGAGAAGACTTGGATTCAGAGCAATAGCCCATGTTGTGGGTGACCTGAGCAATAGCTTCGCGTCGAATTGCTTCAGCGTTACTTGTAACTTGCTGAATCGCACTCTCGCGACGAAGAATTCTCTCTTCTTCCTGCGATATTGCTAATAAAAACTGGATGATGGTTGGAGGATCAGGATAATTTTCGAGATCGTCTACGGCCTCGTGAAGTTTGTCTATCATCCTTGATCTGGCGGAAGTCGGAGCCATAAACATAACTGCTAAAAATTGCTCTATGGGGGAGGGAATTGAGTCGAGGCCGTACTGCTTTTGTAGTGCATGTTTTGCTTGATCCAAAGGGTTGCGCCCTAACCTGCTATTGGCATCTAGCGCTCTGACAATTTGTGCATCTATTTCTGTAAAAAAACTACTTCTTTCAAGTACTGATTGAAAACGTGACTGTAATTGTTCAAAAGATAACGAGCGCACTTTAGAGACATATTCACTCACATCTCATTACTTTACTATATATAGAACAGTTTATCAAGATACGACTTTAGAAGTGTTACTTTATTCCGAGATCGGTGGGTGAGAATGCATAAGGGAGCAAGGTCTTGAGCGATGTGATACGACGAATTTTTCCTTCGACACCTACTGTTAGAACGAGACAGTTGTCGGCATGTTCCATCATGATTTGGCGACATCTACCGCAGGGCGCGGTGTCTCCCGCGTGAGAACACGCGAGAGCGAGCAGGAATTTGCGCCCACTCCTACCTACTTCCCCGTCTACCACTGCGCCAGTTATCGCGGATTCTTCGGCATGGTCGGTCTCGCTGTAACTGGCCCGCTCCACATTGTTGCCGAGAAAGGTTTTGCCGGATTTGGTAAGGATGGCCACGCCGACTTGGTAGTGGGAGTACGGGACATAGGCGTGCTTGCGTTGCTTTGTTGCGGCCTGGGCTAATTTTTCTAAACTCCCCTGCCCTACTCGCTCAATTTCTGTCTTAATCCAGTCGAGTTCGGTCTTTGAATCTTGCGCACTAACTGTCCAAGATAGATCGCTGAGTTTCATACGTTAATCTTAGCAGAACTAAATACAAATCGAGTAAAGTTGAAATTATTACTAATAAGTCCTATAATACTATTATGCATTATATTGTGGAAAAAAAAGCTAATATGTTAGGTGCGACTTTCAAGATTGGGGATACAGGAGTTGCGGTTGTATCGAGACAAATATTTAGTGCCAATCTAGAGAGAATATTTGTTTCTAGTGAAGATGGGAATGATTCAAGAGGCGCTGGAATGGGAACGATATTGTTAGACTGTGCCGCAAGCGTTGCCGCAAAATGGACTAATTCTTTGACTGGGAAGCTTGATCCTTTTCCTGGAGAATACGAAAAAACGGTCAAGTGGTATAAGAAGAGAGGTTTTTTAGTTCACGGAACAGACAGCCTATCTGGTCAGATAGACAATATTCGGGAAAAATGTGCAGAATTAATTGATCTTTATGACTTAACTTGCGAAGTTATTGTTACTAATTGAACTAGATTTAACCTCTAGAAAAATTGCAGAGTGTCATTAGTTAATACTAGCAGAATTACAGTAACTCCCATAATTCGAATCTTCGATACAGAAAGAATCAAGTGCTGACTACAGTTAAATGGTCATCTTCTGCCTGGATGATATAATTATAGGATGAGTAAACTCGAACTTGTTGCTGGTCGGACAAACGCAATTTTTGATATTGATGCATACTGTAATGGTCAAAAACAAGGTACACTACTCATGAATTTTGGAAAAATGCCTGATGTCGCGTGGCTACAATATTTACTTGTTTATGATCACAAATCAATAAAAGGAGAGAGTTTTAGGAAACGTGGAATTGGTACGATTATGGTATATAAAGCCATGCAGGATGCATATAAACTTGGGTTACGCGATTTGCTTGGAGAGTTGAATGCCATACCAAATGGTCCTGAGGAGAGAGCGATTGCGACTGCTTTTTATAATAGTCTCGACATTGGCTTAAAAGATACGAAGACTTTGGTGGCTATAATTCCTGCAGTGATTGTGCGATGCGAAGAAATCATAGATAGAAAGAA
>CAZBML010000099.1:0-3064 GCA_964493295.1 uncultured Pseudomonadales bacterium
GGATTTGATGTGGATGGGACGCTGTATCATGCTCCCGAGGCGATGAGTGTCGAGGTAGGCAAAATCTTGATCCAGAAGGCGGCAGAGGCACTCTCGCAAGACCCAGATGAGCTGGCGGAGGAATATCTCAAACGGAGGGATGAATATCGGAGCAATACTCAGACGCTAAATAGTTTTGGGCTAGACGGGGAGCGAATATTCCAGGATGTGTGGGATACGATTGCGATCGAGAAATACGTGACCCTAGATAAAAAATTGGTAAAAATGATTGAGACTTTGAAAAAGAAGTATAAATTATTCATTATCACCAATGGATCGGGGAGCCAGGTGGAGCGCAAGATTACGTATTTGGGCCTAGATTACCATGACTTTGACCCCAGGATTTACTGTTACGACCAGGGCTGGGTAAAGCCAGAGCCTGCGCCATTCTTGGCAGCGATAGAGTCACTTGAGATGAAACCAGAGGAAATAGTGTATGTAGGAGATAGAGTGGATATAGATATCGAGGGGGCGAAGGCCGTCTCGATGAAGACGATCCTGGTGGGTGCCACGAGCGTTCAGGCGGATGAGAGTTGTGAGACAGTTTATGATATTGTGAGTGTCTTGTAGGTAAGGTGGGTGTGAGATACGATATATAGACGATGAAAGTATATTTTGCGGCGGCTGTTTCGCTAGATAGGACAATGCTCCCGGTTTATCGTCAGATTGTGGCTGAGATCAAGAGATTGGGCCATACGCTAGTGAACGAGCATATTGTGGATCCTGATATGCCAGTCGGCGACAATTTGTCTGCAAGTGCCCTATACAAGCGAGAGACTATTTTGATAAACAAATCCGAGGCAGTAATTGCTGATGTGACCATGCCATCGTGGGGAACGGCATTTTTGATGGAACATGCGATATCGTCTGACAAGCCTGTTCTTGCTCTGTATTACAAAGAGGCAGATAAACCGCTACCCATGATGATAGAGGGTCACCCAGAGGTATACGTGGCACACTACTCTAAATCGAATGTGCGAACGGTGCTAAAGAAGAACTTGGATTATTTTGTCATTATGAGTAAACGTAAGGGTAAGCTGATTGTGGTGGATGGCACGGATGGGAGTGGTAAGGGGACACAAACCCAACTGCTCCTAGAGTACCTAGATAAAAAAGATGTAGAACACAAGTATATTGATTTTCCCCGATACTACACTTCTTTTCATGGGAAGATGGTGGGGCGCTACTTGACTGGTGAATTTGGCAGTATGGAGTCGTCGTCCCCTTATTTATCATCACTTTTCTATGCGATGGATCGTTTGACTGCGAGAGACGAAATTGTCGACTGGTTGGAGGAGGGAAACCTGGTGGTGGCTAATCGCTACGTGACCTCTTCGATGGCCTTTCAGACTGCGCGAGTCGAGCCAGAAAAACAAGAAGAATTTCTCAAATGGATATATGCGATGGAATACAAGGAACACAAGCTCCCAAAGGAAGATTTGGTTATTTTCTTGTACGTGCCAGTAGAGATTTCGCAGAAATTGATTGAGCAAAAAGAAAAGCGAGAGTATACCGAAGGAAAAATAAAAGATATCCATGAAGCAAACGTAGAATATCAGAAGAAAGTGTCCCAGCTATATCTCGACCTGGCTAAAAAGTATAAACACTGGGAAGTGATAGAGTGTATAGATGAAAAAGGCGCACTGTATCCGGTTGAGGTGATACATAAAAAGATCATTAATACTTTGAAAAAAAGAGATTTGTTGGTATGAAAAAAGGCAAATTGACTGCTGTGTATGGTCCGATGTTTTCAGGTAAAACTACTTTTTTAATTGAGCAGTTTGATAAAGGGCCACGAGCAGTCGTGTTTAAACCAGACCTGGATGAGCGATATACGAAAAAACCGTTGGTTATTTCGCATAATCAAGAGATGATACCAGCGGTACTGGTTAACCATCTAAAACCAGAGGAAATGAAGGCCTTGGTAGCCGATTTTAAAGTAGTGATGATCGATGAGGTAAATTTTTTCCATGCTAGTCTGATTTCTACGGTTGAACAATTTTTGAAAGAAGGTAGGGACGTGTATGTCGCGGGTTTGTACCTAGATTCAGAAAGGAATGTCTGGGGGCCGATGAATACCTTAATTGAGTTGGCAGATGCAAAAGTAGCGGTAACTGCCAGATGTGATGGAGACGAGGGAAAGTGCAAAAGTCCAGCTGTATTAACGTATCGCAAAATACCTAAAACTGTGCAGGTGAGGGTAGCGGGAGCAGATGAGTACGGGGCCGCATGTGAAGCTCACTACGACAAGTTGCACCACCGACCGGGTATGTAGGGTAAACTAAAGATATGAAGTTTGTAGAGACCTGGCGGAGACGGCGGGAAAAGAAATACCAGATCCTGTACAAAAGGGGTCCATCGACTTTGGCTCTGGTTTTTGCGGGGATGGCGCTGGCTCTCTGGTCTATTTTTACGGTGCTGACCAGCTACCCCGTCGGACTATACCTCTACTACAGCGTTCTGCCCAGGACCACAGAGCTACTGGGTAAAGCACTGCAAAAGACTAGTGTAGAGATGACCGCAGAAGCAAAGGCAAACCCAACCCCGGCGGTGCCAGAGACAGAGATAATCCCTCAGATATCAAAAGATCCTACTCTCCCCGAGGGTCATTATGTGACAATCCCAAAGATTTGGGTGAATACGAGTATTCTAGAGGCACCGAGCGCGGATTATGAGAGTGCACTGCGAAAGGGAGTGTGGAGGGTGGGGGAGTTTAGTACTCCAGACAAGACGGATAGACCAATGATCCTAGCGGCCCACCGGTTTGGTTACCTCGAGTGGACGCAGAGCTACCGACTGAAAAATTCTTTTTATAAGCTACCTGAGCTAAAAAACGGGGATATGGTGGAGGTAGTCTGGGATCAGCACCGCTATACCTACCAAGTACAAAAAGTGGAGGAGGCGACAGAGATCACTGATTACTCGAGTGATTTGATTATGTATACCTGCAAATTCCTCGTCTCCGACATCCGGATCGTGGTCTACGCCAAGTTGGTAAACTAGACCTATAGAGGGTTGACATTAC
>CAZBML010000100.1:0-3063 GCA_964493295.1 uncultured Pseudomonadales bacterium
AGCGCTCCCCCCCGCAATCTCTATTCTCTCCTTGTCACACGTAATCACATCCACTTGCCCTTTCGAGAGTATCGTCACCCCCGTCTTAAATCCTAAATCTTGGAGCCTAAATCCAGTTTTCTTTTCGAGCCCTTCTTGCTCTCTCCGATTTGGCGTCACGATCATATTTTTGTTCAGGAGCGATGGATCCACCTCTTGTAGCGCTCCCCCATCTACCACCCATTTTTTCTCCGGATACTTTTTGAGCAATTCATTTACAATCTTTTTTGTGTCCTCTCTTAAATCCTGCTTCTTAAATCCTAAATCATTGCTGGACGAGCGCGTCATCCCCGGTCCAATCAAGATACAATCATCCTCCTGGATATAATGTTCGACATCTTCCCACGCAACCACTATCCCCTCCCAGAACTTTTCCTTTGCTCTCACACGCATCAACTCATTATTTTCCATTGTAGGTGAGGAAAAGTGCACCATATCCACTATTTTTGAAGCCATACACGCCGACCAAAAAGGCGCGGCATGGAACAATTTTGACCCTCCAATCACTAGCACTCGCCCGTTTTCCCCTTTGTGGCTATCCTTCTTAGGCAACACTATTTGATCTATGTAACTCGAAATATCGGTTTTCATACTTGCATCTTAGTTCATAAATCCTAAATCTTAAAGCCTAATCACCTCCGCGGCCTTTACCATCCCCACTACCTCTTCTTCTGCACTAGTCACTATCGTCTGTCTCCCACTCATCATCGCCACCACTTCTTCTCGGTGGATCTGGTCTAGCTCCGAAAAGATATCATCCAGGAGCAAAATAGATTTTACTTTCAGTCTCTCCTCGATATACTGCATCGCCCCGATCTTGAGGAACAAAACCGCTAGTCTCTGCTCCCCCCGACTCCCATACTTCATCAGATCCCGACTTATTTTCGTTTGTTCGTTCAAATTTGGTACTTGTTTAGGATTTAGGACTCCAGATTTAGTGGTTAAAATGACAAAGTCATCTTTATGCGGCCCAACTAGCGTATACCCCACCGCTACCTCTGCTTCGCTATACTGTGCTAGGCGTGCTGGAGAAATAGTCGAGGCATCATACTCAAATCCATACACCCCAAAACTAGTCTTGACCTTGCTCAAATAATCAAACAACCCTCGCCGATAATCGGTCAAAATATTGCCATTTTTAATAATCGATTGGTCCCAGTATGAGAGTTGCTCTCTCCTCGCTAGGCCGTCGCGGATAGCGTCAAGTAGCCTATTGCGACGCTTGAGTGAGGCCTCATACACCCCCAAGGCACGGGCATACTCAGGGTGTGCCATCGAGAGGGTTTCATCTAGATACGCCCGTCTGCGCGAAGGTGAGCCCTCGATCAGGCGCATATCCTCGGGGCGAAACAGCACTACCGCCATCTTTCCCACCATGGCAGATCTAGTACGTGCAACCCCATCTACCAGATATCTCCGTTTAGGGGTGCGCTTGCCCATATATATCCCTTTGGTCAAAACCACCGAGATCTCAACTCGCTCCTCATTTTGCTCAACTACTCCGCTCACGCTCCCAATATCAGCCTCAAACTTGATCATCTCACTCGTCTCCCCCGCCCGCTCGCTCATGCCCGTCGCCAAGAGATATATGGCCTCTAAAATATTTGTCTTACCCGCCCCATTTTGGGCCACGATGGCCGTAGCTTGCCCAAAATGAAATACTTTTTTCTTATAGCTACGAAAATTATCCAACGTCAATCGCTCGAGTCTCATTATTGCGATTATACCCTTTAGGGACAAATGAGGCATTGCAAACCGCATAAGTCCAAGAGCTCTATAAAAATGGCGAGGATGTTGGCGGATGAAATTTTGTCGACCTGCCCGTAGTGCTTACGCACAAGCGTTGCAGGCGGGCATTACAGGCGCGTAAGCCGCATGTACCGGAGATCAAAATTTGCGTCCGACAAGATTCTCCTCAATTAACTCTGGCACTCCCTACATACCCACGTCCCTCTCCCCCCCACCACAATTCGCGTCAAAGCAAGTCCACATTTATTACACGGTTCGCCCGTTCTCCCATAAGTCAAAAACTCGTTTTGGTAGCCCCCTCGACCTCCATAAAAATCGCGGTAAGTATTATCGCTTGCACCCCCAAGAGCCAGTCCTCGCTCTAGTACACTACACAAACTTTCTCGCAATTTTGCCACTTCTGTAAGCCGTAAGCTGTTTGCTATACGCCTTGGGTTTATCCCAGCTAGCCATAGTCCATCATTTGCATAAATATTGCCCACCCCTGCTAACATCCCCTGATCGAGGATTGCTTCTTTGATCGCTCGCCTCGTTTTTTGGAACCTGCGAAACAGCTCAGTCTCACTCACATCCCACGGCTCAGGACCCAGTTTACCCCTCATTCCTTCTTCCTGTTTCCCAATATCTTCCACGACTTTGATGTATCCAAACATCCTAGTATCCCAGTAGAATATTTTGCGCCCATCTTTGAGTGTCATCACCACCCTTGTGTGCTTGGCTGTATCATAATCTAACTCCTGCTTACTAAGCCCCAATTCCTGTATTAGCAACCTTCCCGTCATTTTTAGGTGTATTTGCAATCCTCTTCCTGATTTAAATTTTACAAACAAATATTTTCCGACCCTCCCTATCTCCTCTATCGTCTCTCCAAGGATCTCATCATGTGGACCCTCATAGCACCTACTATCTCTCACCTCCACTTTCACGATTTGAGAGCCCAAAATCTCTTTTTTCAACTGTCTTCGTACTGTCTCCACCTCAGGTAATTCTGGCATAATTTTGTTTCTTAATGATTAAATGATTTAAATCATTTAATCATTCAAAGTTTCCACAATATTCCTAATTTTAGATTCAAACCTCACTCGTTCAAATTTGCTCGCCCACTTCTTGATTGCCTCCCTGTCCCACTTGGTTTTCTCCATCCGCTCAATCCCTGCCTTTATCCTCTGTGTGTCTATTCCATCAATTAACACCCCTGTTTGCATTTTTTTCTGGCTATCTGATTTACTGATTCTCTGATTGTCTGGGTCAATGACTGTCTCCTTGTTTCCCCCA
>CAZBML010000101.1:0-2974 GCA_964493295.1 uncultured Pseudomonadales bacterium
GTAATGCCCGCCTACAACGCTTGTGCGCAAGCACTACGGGCAGGTCGACAAAATTTCATCAGCCTACTTTTCCTTGTGGCTCACCTATTTATTAGACTACAATCTCCCATATGAGATTGCCTAAAGTTGTCGAAGACCTGTCCAATAGTTTTGAGAAATTGCCCGGGATTGGGAGGCGATCGGCACAAAGACTGGCATTTTATCTACTGCGGGTGCCACAAAGAGATCTAGATTCGTTTGCGACCTCGCTAGCTAGTCTGAAAAAACTAACCAAGATCTGTACCATTTGCCATAATCTAACTGACCAAGAACAGTGTAGTATTTGTAGTGATCCTCAGCGTGATGAGAGTCAAGTATGTGTAGTGGAGTCGTTCCAAGATGTGCTCGCGATAGAGAAATCTGGGAGCTACAAAGGGGTATACCACGTACTGCATGGCTCGATTTCCCCCCTGAACAACATAGGACCGGACGAGCTATACATCGATACTTTGGTTACTCGGACGAAAAAAGGTACAATTAAAGAAATCATTTTGGCTACTAATACTAGCCTAGAAGGAGAGGCTACTGCGCTGTATATCCAACAAGCCCTCAGCGGGCTCCAAGTAGAGATTAGTCGGATAGGTCGTGGACTTCCCACTGGTGTTGAGATAGAATATGCCGATGATCAGACGCTAGTACACGCGTTTGATACAAGGAAACAAGTTTAGATTTTTTTCTTATGATATATGTTTTGTTTGGCCCACCTGGGGTAGGTAAAACGTACATAGGCGGACTTTTGGCTAAGACAATGGGGTGGCACTTTTTTGATGCGGACACGATCTACTCCAATGATGATGAGTTGCGCTATCTTTTGACGAGTGGAAATTATGATCAACGAGTTAGGGATCGATTTGTGAATAAATTGATCTTGACTGTTCAACACATGTTGGCGGTGGATGGGAATAAAGATTTGGTAATTGCCGAAGCTTTTACTAAAGAAAAAAACCGTGCAGAATTCATGAAGTATTTTGACGAACAAGTAATGTATATTATGATCCATGCCTCGAGAGATATTGCATTTGAAAGAATGCGAATGCGCATGAGAAAAGAAGAGCATGTTGTAGATGAAGGTATTTTTGAATTTGTTTGGGCAGAGTTTGAAACACCGAAAATACCACATAAAGTTTTGAGAAATATAGAAAAAACTGATATTGAAATTATCGAAGAATTTAATAATCTGATAGAATAATCAGAAAGGAGGCAGAATATGAAAGTAACTTTTGTGGCATCACATTCACAATCAGCCGATTTGGGGGAGTTTTACAATCGAATTAATAAAGTCCTGACTGAAAGAGGATATACAGTTTATTCTGGAACCTTATTTAATAAGAAAGATAAGACCGCAGAGTTTGTAGAAGACCAAAAAAAACGAGAAGAATGGTACAAGGAGTCGATTGCTAAAGTACGTGAATCTGATGTGGTTGTTGTTGAGACCTCGTATCCATCTACAGCGAATGTGGGGCACGAGTTGACCTATGCTCTCGATCTGGGTAAGCCAGTCATTGCACTATACAAATCTGGTCGCGATCCTTTCTTTTTGAGGGGAAGAGTCGATGACAAATTGACAATTTTGCCTTATACGACTTACGATCTGGAGCAAGTATTAACAAATGCTTTCGACTATGCTTTGGCTACTCAAGATGTGCGATTCAACTTTTTTATATCTCCCCAAATTGGACGCTATCTAGATTGGGTAGCACAGAAAAAGAGAGTGCCACGAGCCGTGTTTTTGCGTAAACTAATCGAGACGGAAATGCAGGGAGACAAAGATTACGAAGAGACATTGAAGTAATATGGCAAGAAAAAAGACTCGTGCCGAGAAGATTGAAAGTGGGTATCGACTCAAAGGATTTAAGTTGGCGGCGAGTGAGCGCACAGCGGTCAAGGATGCTAACGAGTTTGGGTATCTCTCGAGTGAGTATATTTTGAAAGATTTGAGTAGGACGCTGTTGTATACAGCGATAATCCTGGGCTTGCTGGTGTGGGCAAAGATGAGATTGGGGTAAAATTTCAGACATTCGGATAACTCAGTGAATTAGTTTTGTCGGCGAATCTGATAATCAGATATTCTGGGTCTCTGGCCTTCCGAGTATTCTGATTGTCTGTTATCCTTGTGTTGTATGAGTGTTTGGAAACAAGTAGGGCAAAATCTGACAGGACTGGCGAAGCACGTGGTGAAAAGTGTGGTCAGCGAGCCACTCGAAGTGGTAAAAGATGCTGTTGGACAACAAAACGAAAAAGGGCAGACTCCGGCCCAGCCGACAGCTTCACAGTCAGGCGGGCAGGCAGATCCGATGGCGGATTTAGCAAAAGCAGGTTTCAAGACTCAGGATGACTTCAACTTGTATGCTCAGAAGTCAGGTCAAAAAGATGATATTGAGCTCGCCCAAATCAGGGGTAAACTAGTCAGGGAGTGGGGTCTGGATACGACCGTAGAGGGTGGGATGCAAAAGGCGCGACAAGAATTTGAGCAAAAAGAAGAACAGCGCAAAAAAGTAGAGGAACAAAAAGAGGAGCAGAAAAAAGAATTCGAGTTCCAAAAGAAACAACAGGAGGATATAGGGCTCAAGGCGGCGCAAAGTGAGGCCAGTGCGGAGAATAAAGCCTGGGGGGCTGGTTGATATCGTGGGGAAACTTGTCACTATTTCAAGTCGAAAAACGGTGATATTTTGCTGGTGCAAAATTCACCTGGTGCTCGGCTAGCACGCCTGCGCAATCTTTTCTTTGAAACAGCTGACAAATTTCCCGCCATTATCAACTACTAGTGTGGTATAGTAATTGGTATGAGTAAAATAATTTGTTGTTGTCCAAAAAAATTTTGGCGCCGTGGAAATGTTGAGTTTATTTGCAAGAAGTTTAAATTGCCACTGCTAGATAGTTTAGATGAAGTAATTAATGAACTCAAGAAAGAGAAAATCTTGGTTAGATAAATATA
>CAZBML010000102.1:0-2948 GCA_964493295.1 uncultured Pseudomonadales bacterium
TGTTTTTGCTGGTTGCTTCATTGTAAACTGCGAGGGCGACAGCAAAGGCACCTGGACGCTCTTTGTCGTACACAGGTAGCGGACTACATACTTTAAAGTCTGCACAATAGATCTGGTACATAGTTGTGTGTTTGGAATCGATCATGTGGGTGGCATAGGGGTCGTCCTCACCAATAAACTCTCGGGGACAGCCTTTGTAGGGGATCGTGACGCCCTTGATTTTTTGACAGTTGGCGTTACCGCCGCCATTAAAGTTGGAAATCGCAGTAACTAGTCTTTCAGTGTTGGGGATAGGGTGGCGAAGGAGTGCGTGGGCGGCAGTTAGAACGGTGGCTTCGAACCCACCTTCTTCGTTCGCTGGTCCACCGTTGGCGGCGGAGCGGGTTTCTGGTCCTGGTTTTCCAGCCTCAGTAAAATATTCACTTGCTTCTTCAAAATGGATGCCAGCTAAGACTTCGCAGGGGACACCAGTTTCTTTTTCGACTTTAGCATAAACGTCTTCGAGCTCGGGATTGAGCTTGCCACCGACAAACATCTCTGAGTTCAGAACGATACTGGTGGCAGTGGTTAAAGGTGCTTTCCAGGGTGAATCAGCAATGATGGCGGCAAACTTGGACCCGTCACATTTCCCCGCAGTTGTGGGGCTGGATTTACCATCGCAACCAATGCGGGTACCAAGGGCATATGCTTGAATACTAGTGTCTAGTTGAGATGAAAACATAGAGTCATCACAGGCATAAAAGGGTAGTTTTCTTCGATGTTCAAATGGGTTTTCACCGGAGAATAACCCATCTTGACCGTCATCCACTGTGTTGGAGAGATTGGAGTTAAAATCTTGTATTGCTTCGAGTTCTGCAAGAGTATCACGAGCATCATAAACCGGTTGCTGAATTTCTTGAATACTTTGTCCCATGGCTTCAGGAATAGTTAGGGTGTGGAAGACAACTGAGTCAACATTATCTTGAACTTTTTGCCAGAGGAGAGCTATTAAGGCGGAAACTGGTGATTGAAAATAGGCGTTAGCATTTTCTTTAGAGATCTCATCGGGGGCGATTTGCCAAACGGGGCATTTGCGCTCTTTGTCAAAAAAATCACCTGGCTTGACGTAGTCCATAAAAGTACCAAACCAAAGCCAATACATGCCTTTGACGTATTTGTAACAAGGATCTTGGATTTCTTTATCAAGTCGTTCAACAATTTTTGAAGGAATAGCATTTTGTGAGGCAGAGGTGGCAAATCTGATTAATGGGTTTTTGATAGCTAATTTGTTAAATATAGCTACACCCTCGTCGAGAGGATAAATGGTCAAGAGATTGTCAAGCGCGGCTCCAAACGCCTGAGAAATAGAATTATCGTAGTATAGTGCTCTTTTTATTCCAGTAGGAGGAGGAATAACTATACAACGTAGGCCGGGGCAACAGATAGCCCAGACGCAGATAGAGGGTCGGACGTAACTTTGTCTCCACGAAGGAGAATACATAGGTACTGATGTTAGGTCTAACGCCCATTCTTCAGGCGGGTTTTGATTTAAAGCTTTTTTTACCTCTTCGACTACATAAGCTTTGTTTGATTCTGTGTTCGAAACCGCCTCTAAATTGCCTGCGTTGAGAAAAAAATCATCCGCGCCTTCTAGTATGGTACTTCCAGCAGCCGAAACATTGTCTGGTAAAGCCATTTCTACTTCAAGTAATGACTTCTTCATGTGATTATCCTTGTATCCCCAGTCTACCCAACCAAGAGGCCACTCACCGGTTTCTTTAACAGTATTTTTAGTTTGTTTCGCACGTTTAACTACTAAAAGTTGGTTTATTATTTTTTGATCAAATTTGGATGAGAGATGTTGAGAACCCCAGGTTATAGCGTTATCAGTGCCAACGTTGTTGTACGCCCCAGATTTACTTTGAATTTTCTGATAAATAACCTGACTCGCGTTGGAGAAATCCGTTCCCTTAATATCTTTGTGGGTAGATGGTTTTTGGGTGTAGCGGCATGTGCCTTGAGTACCAGCGGGGTGATTTTCGGTAATGGCTTTGACAGTACAGCTGTTGTTTGGTCGCGAATTGCCTGATCGAGCAACATCGGTAGTACCGCGGTGGCAAAGCTCGACATCGCCACCATCACAAGTGTCGCCGACGTTGTCGCAGAGATAGTCACGATGATCATAGGGGTTTTCTTTACCACCTTCTCCTCCACAAACCTCGAGGTCTTCGTAGTTGCGGGAACGCTCGTCGTTTTCGTAAATTTCTAACGCTGGGGGGCGGATATATTTGAGGAGGGAGAACATATCACCATAAAAATAATCTTCGGGGGGGTTGCCTTCGAGCGAAAAGGGAGGTTGAGGAGGTACCCAGGAAGCGTGCGCTATAGGCGCAGAGGTTAGGAGATAGATACTAGATAATAGAAAGAAAACAATGAGCCGCAGTGCTTTCATAGCTAGTTAAAGCCAAATTTAAACTGAGTGACGTCTACGCCCGTGACATTTTTGACTAAGACTAATATCAACCAAGAAACAATAGCGAGAGCAATGCCAGCGACTGCTAAAGTAATGGTTTGTTTGCCCCCGGCCATACCTTTTGGATCACCGCCAGAAGTGAGGATTTTGAATCCGCCCGCAAGAATCATAATAAAGGATAGAAAACCAATCAGGGGAATCATAGCCTGGAGGACATTACCGAAGTAAGTGGGGAGCTCTGATAGTTGGGCGGGATCGTCGTTCATAACTAAATTATATCAGCAAATCGGTGAGTCAGCAGGTCGGACAACCGGAGAACTCAGAGATCCCGAATTCCAGAAAATCTGATTATCAGAAAATCCGACTATCTGTCTGAATATTAGTAGGCCTTGGGTGGGGTGATGTTGCCGTCTAAGATGTTGATGCCGAAGAAGTAAGAAATGATCAACATGATAGCCCAAGCAGAGGCGACGACAGCCAGTCCAACGAGAGCGGC
>CAZBML010000103.1:0-2933 GCA_964493295.1 uncultured Pseudomonadales bacterium
CGCCACCTCGGCTCACTGCAAATTATACCTCACAATTATCCCATGAAGGTTTGTCATGAAATTTTGAGCAGTGTAGTGGATTCCGACGCACGTCGGAACCGTCACACAATCAAAATAGAACGATAAAACTTACCTATCCTAATTCTTCTGTTTCCCCCGATTATTCTCTATTCCCGTCAGATTCTTTTTGCGCAAGCGCAGGGAAATAGGAGTAATCTCCAAAAGCTCATCTTGTTCGAGGAAATCAATCGATTGTTCTAGCGACAGAGTGAGGGGAGGAGCGAGTTGGATCACCCCATCAGACGATTTCGATCGCATATTGGTCAATTGTTTACCTTTGCACACGTTCATCCAGACATCCTGCTCCTTAGGTGTCGATCCCACGATCATGCCCTGGTAGACGGGTACAGCTGGTCCAATAAATAGGGTACCACGCTCCTCGGCGGCCGAGAGACCGTAAGCTAGCGATTCACCTGGGTTCGTAGCCACAATCACGCCAGATCGGATCTTGGGCAGTTCTTTACCCACTGGCTCGTAACCATCGATTTGTGACGAAAACAACACGGTTCCCTTTGTCAAAGTCAAAAGTAAGGTTCTCAAACCGATGATATTACGGGTGGGGATGCGATAAACAAACTCGACTTCGGTATCAGATATTGGCTCCATCGATAGCATCGTCCCGTAGCGCTTACCCATTTCTTGGTTGATTACCCCTTGATATTCGTTGGGGACAACAATATCTACTTCTTCGACCGGTTCAATTTTTAGATTATTATCATCTCTCTTAGTGATTACTTCAGGTTTAGCCACTTCCATTTCATAACCTTCTCTCCGCATTGTTTCCAGTAGTATTGATAGATGTAGTTCACCTCTTCCTGACACTTTGTACTTCCCGTTATCCAGTTTTTCTACTTTTAGCGAGAGATTGGATTCTAGCTCTTTGTACAGGCGTTCTTCGATTTGGCGACTAGTCACAAACTTACCTTCACGACCAGCTAGGGGAGAGGTATTTGCACCAAGTGTCATGTGTAGGGTCGGCTCGGTGATCTCTTGGGTAGGATAGGCTTCGGTATCAGAGGGGTCAGACATCGTCTGTCCTATCTGCACTTCAGTCATACCTGGAATTCCGACAATATCGCCTATCTGAGCTTCACCTACTTCTACTTTGCCCAAACCCTCAGAAAGCAAAATACGTTGCACCGAAAAAGGCTTTGTTGGGCGATTTGTCAAAATTACGCTTTGACCCAACTTGATTGAACCTTGAGATATTTTTCCTACCGCTATCCTACCCAAATGGGGGTTATACTCGATCGAGGAAACCAACATTTTAAATGTTTGTCCTAAATCGGCTTTAGGTGAGGGGAAATACTCGATAATTTTGTTCAACAGTGGCATGACATTCCCTGGCATTTCTGAGCTGTATTGGTCGGGTAGGGTATCAAATACTTTTCCATCCCGTCCTACCGCATAAAGAACTGGGAAATCTAGGTGACTCTCATCGTGGGCGAGCTCCAAGAAGAGACTCTCGATCTTGCCTATCACATAGGGCACCCGAGCATATTGCTTATCAATTTTGTTGATCACTACCACAATTTTTAGGTTTTGCTTTAAAGCTTTTTTGAGTACGTAGCGAGTTTGAGGCATGGGACCCTCTTGGGCATCCACAATGAGAAGTGCTCCATCAGCCATGGACAAGGTTCTCTCTACTTCACCAGAAAAGTCAGCGTGTCCCGGAGTATCAATAATGTTGATTTTGGTCTCACCATAAAAGATTGCACAATTTTTGGCAAGAATCGTAATTCCACGTTCTCTTTCCAGGGTATTACTATCCAAGATGGTAGTTTGAGCCATCTCACCAGAGTTTTCCCGAAATGTATGGGTTTGCTTGAGCATGGCGTCGACTAGGGTAGTTTTACCATGATCAACGTGCGCAATTACTGCCACGTTACGTATTGAGTTAAATTTATGCATATTTCAGTCTTCAAATCAAAGGTGAAAGATTTCTATATATTATATCACAATATATCATCCATGTCGTCCCATCTGATATTGACATATAAATAAAATGTAATATTCTATCCAAATGACACAGATAATGGATATATTATCCCAGCGCAATTTTGAGATTAGCCCAGGAGAAATTGCCGACGGCACTTTAGCAGAATTAGTAGCTTTGGGTCTATTTGCATTAGTCGCCTGTATGTCACAGACTGCAACATCAAGACATGTGGTCGAAAATTGTACGAATTTATCAATCCCAGCTATGTCTCTAAAATATGGGATGCATTACTATAACTCACAAATCAAGAAATATGGGATACAGACTTCTGCCAGAGAAGCATTATCACAACTGCCCGTAATAGCAATACTGGTCGATGAAGATCAATATCCACGATTCTACCCTCATTTAAGTGAGCAGACTGAAGGTCTAAAAAATGTGAGTTATCCATCGGTAGGATTTGCGACCACCATGATTGAGTCTAAGTATCGCCTTGCGAACTAATGCTCCTAGCCCCTTTTTGTCAAAAATTCCATTTTGGAGCCTCTGTATAACAAAGTCAGAACTCATTTTATAACACAATCAAGGTGATTGTGTCCGAAAATCCCAAAAATCGCCAGGCTACCAAATGTGCTCGCCGTCGCACCGATAAAATCGGTGATACCGCCTGTTTGCGTCACGCCTCTGGCGTGAGTCTCTCCCGCACGCAATTTGTATTTTTGGGACTCGCCCGCCAGATTAAGATAAAAACTCCATATTGTTGCGAGGCGGGAGAGACGAAAACGCAAATGCAGTTGCCTGTGACGGCAAAAACAGGCGGTATAGGTCACTTCGTGACCTCGACGGCGGGATATTTATATTGGCGTGGCGGATTCCCTCCCCCCACCCCTTCCTTCCGCCACGCCAAAAACAGGGGAGAGTTTTGTTGAGAGAT
>CAZBML010000104.1:0-2866 GCA_964493295.1 uncultured Pseudomonadales bacterium
AGTTTGTCTTATTGCGTATTTTGGGTAATTTCCGCTAGGATGGATAACACATGAAAGTCTTAAAACGTAATGAAAAAGTCCAAGAGCTGGATCTGGAAAAGGTGACCGATTCTATTTTCCTGGCGGCACAAGATGTAGGTGGGACGGACAAAAAACTGGCACAAATGATCGCCCAAGAAGTGATTGATCGACTGAAGAAGCAATATGGCAGGATCAAGAGCGTGTCATCTGCCGAGATCGGCGATATGGTCGAGCGAGTATTGCTAGAGAAAACACATTATAAAACTGCCAAAGCATATATTTTGAATCGAGAGAAAAAGCGCCAGGTAGAAGCAAGCAAACGGGCACTAGGGGTGAATGACGATGTGGGTCTTTCGCTGAATGCTTTGATGGTCGCAAAGGAAAAGTATTTGCAAAGAGATGGAGAGGGAGAGGTGATCGAGACTGTCGGGGGGATGTTTGATCGCACTGCCCAGTTCCTCGCTAGTGCCGAAAAGCCGGCTAAACGCAAAGCGTGGCAAGCACAATTTTCAAAAGTGATGAAGGAACAGCGGTTTATGCCAGGAGGCAGGACACTAGCCAACTCGGGTACTGCCAACAACCAACTGGCCAACTGCTTCGTGATGCCGATGCCAGATGATATTGAGGGGATTTTTGAATCTCTCAAAGAAAGCTCGATTTTGAAAAAGTACGGGGGCGGCGTAGGCTTTACCTTTGGCCATATCAGACCCAAAGATGACAAGGTCAGTACAACTAGTGGGGCCGCCTGTGGGCCTGTGGCTCTAATGCAACTGGTGAACGATGCCTCGGATATTTATCTGCAAGCTGGCAAGCGTAGATCCGGCAATATGGTGACTCTCCCTATCACCCATCCAGATATTATCGACTTTATCCACTGCAAAGAATCGGGTTACAACTACCCCCATATCAACTTTTCGATCGCAGTTACAAACAAATTTATCGAGGCAGTAAAAGGTAACAAAGAGTGGGAGCTGATCAACCCCCGCACAGGACGAGTGACAACCAAAGTTTCAGCACGAGGGCTCATGGAAGAGGCCGCCAGGATGGCCTGGAAAAATGGTGACCCTGGACTGATCTTTATTGATGAAATAGAAAAATATAACCCAACTCCTCATGTAGGACCTCTAGAAACCGTGAACTTGTGTGGAGAACAACCGCTCTTGTCATACGAAGCATGTAATCTAGGTTCGATTAATCTGGCAGTACATGTAAAAACAAATCCTAAATCAGAAACTCTAAATCCTAAACAAGTTAAAAATTCTAAATTTGAATATCCAAACGGAACAGAAGTGGATTGGGAGAAATTGGAGGAGACGGTGCGGATAGCCACTCGGATGCTCGATGATGTGGTCTCGGTCTGCGAGTACCCACTAAAACAAGTGGCTGACACCGTCCATGGCAACCGCAAGATAGGACTGGGTGTGATGGGCTGGGCAGACATGCTAGTCAAGCTACACGTCCCCTATGACTCGGACAAAGCGCTAAAGCTGGCTGAGGAAGTCATGCAATTTGTGCAAAAGATTGGGCACGACGAGTCGGAGAAACTGGGTAAAGAAAAAGGCAACTTCCCCAATTTTAAGGGATCGAGCTGGCAGAAGAAAGGATATAAACATTTCCGCAATGCTACGGTGACCACGATCGCGCCCACTGGGACGATCTCGATGATGGCAGGCGCTTCATCTGGTATCGAGCCTCACTTTGCCCTAGCGTATTTCCGCAAGTCGATGGGGCAGTACAACCTACCTGAGGTGAACAACGATCTAGTCAAAGCGATCAAGCACGTCAATGGGCTGTACTCGAGTGATTTGATGGACGAGATCGCGCGGACTGGCAGTATCCAAAAACTGGACAAGATCCCCAAGGAGATCCGCGAGACGTTTGTGACTGCCATGGATATCAAGCCAGAGACGCACGTAAAGATGCTGGCCTCGTTCCAGAAATTTACGGATAACGCGGTCTCAAAAACAATCAATTTGCCTAGTGATGCGACGGTCGAGGATGTAATGAATGTCTATATGATGGCGGCAGATCTCAAGTGCAAGGGGATCACGGTGTATAGGGACAAGAGTAGGGGCGAGCAGGTGCTAAATGTTGGGACTTCAGCCAATCAGCCAGTCAGTAAATCCGTAAATCAGATAGTCCGTAAATCAGTTAATCCAGATACAGATTCATGCCCAGAGTGTGGGAACAAACTGGCGCTAGAAGAGGGGTGTAAAAAGTGCTATGGGTGCGGGTATAGTGTGTGTGGTTGATAGTGTATAATCCTCTGTCTATATGGTCCATATTGTTCTAGATAACAAATTAAGAGAATATAACGCTAGAGTTAACTTGGTGATGAAAGGGAGTGGCGATGATCTTGAATTCTGTAGAATTGACGTAACTCCACCAGAGGCGATTGCAATTTTGATTGGATTGTCAAATATGACGGAGATAATTCTTTTGCAAGACGAAAACTATCGTACAACTAGAGATTTAACAGGTGAGTTGAGACTAGATGGAGTGCCTGCAGGTAGAATTGGGATTGATAGTCGATGGTTGAAGATAGAATAAAGCCTTCTTGAACTATAGGTTGAATAGGTGTATCATAGATGTGTATGGAAAATCTAACAAGCAGATATAGTTTTACCGAAAAACAAGCCCGTGAAGATAGGCAACTATGGATGCTAGTTGGTATTCTTGGAGGTTTGACTGGTTGCTTGTGTGCTGGAGGAGTTTTGATGGCTCTGACACAATCATTTTAAAAACACGTGATAAACTAGGTGGATGAAGCTCTTGGGGATTAAAGCCATCGGATTTGATGTGGATGGGACGCTGTATCATGCTCCCGAGGCGATGAGTGTCGAGG
>CAZBML010000105.1:0-2761 GCA_964493295.1 uncultured Pseudomonadales bacterium
ATCTCTCGGCTGTTTCAGATCGGCGAGCTCGTCGATTTGCTCACCCCCGAGCATGACCCTCACAGCGAGGTATATGAGCTCCTAGTTACTGCCCTAGACCATCTCGCACGTTTCGAAACCGAAGAATACCTCTTTAGATTTAAGAAAAAATTACTAGAACTCCTAGGCTACGGAGATCGCCCCCTCACCCCAGATGAAATCGACGCCTACATCGACACCCTCGTTTCCCGCCCCCTCCATGCTAAAATAGCTCTATGAGTGTCACTCTCGCCGAAATCGTCAGTCTTTGCAAGCGCCGCGGATTTCTCTTCCCCGGGAGCGATATCTACGGCGGTCTCGCCAACACTTGGGACTACGGCCCCTTAGGCGCCGTCCTCAAAAAGAAAATCAAGGATTTGTGGTGGAAAAAATTTGTCGAAGATCGCGACGACATGATCGGCTTAGATAGTTCCGTGATCTCCAGCTCCAAAGTTTGGGAGGCCTCCGGCCACGTGGCCAGTTTCGCCGATGCCATGGTAGACTGCAAGACATGTCATGCCCGTACCCGCGCCGATCACTTAATCGAAGATTTCATGGACATCAAAGTCGAGGGCAAATCACTCGATGAACTCACCCAAATTGTCAAAGACAACAAAATCCCATGTCCCACCTGTGGGGGAATCGATCTAACCGAAGCACGCACTTTTAACTTGTTATTCCCAGTCCACCTTGGTATCCTGGCCGCGACTGCCGATCTTGCCTATCTCCGGGGCGAGACAGCTCAAGGGATATTTATCAACTTCAAAAACATCTTGGACTCCACCCGTCTCAAATTGCCTTTTGGGGTAGGGCAGTTGGGCAAGAGTTTCCGCAACGAGATCACCAAAGGGCAGGCCACCTTCCGCACTGTCGAGTTCGAACAGGGTGAGATCGAGTATTTCTTTAATCCCGAGAGCGAGCAATGGGAAAAAATATTTAATTCCTGGCTCGACTCGATGCAGGATTTTGTCAAAAACACGCTCGGTATCAAAGCCGAGAATCTGCGTGTGCGCGAGCACGATGATCAGGAGCGCAGTTTCTATAGCAAGCGCACCGTCGATCTAGAGTACAATTTTCCCTTTGGTGGTTTTAAAGAACTCTGGGGACTAGCTTATCGCACTGACTACGATTTGACACAGCACATCAAACATAGCGGCAAGGATCTAAGCTATACTGATCCATTTACCGGCCAAAAGTTCGTCCCCCATGTGATCGAGCCTGCAGTAGGTATCGATCGTCTCGTGCTCATGGTGCTCTCTGATGCCTACTGGAACGACGAGCAAAATCATCGCATAGTTCTCAAGCTGGCCCCCAATCTTGCGCCCTATTCAGTGGCGGTCTTCCCGCTCCTACGCAACAAAGATGAACTAGTAGACAAAGCCAAAGAAGTTTACAACGGACTAAAAAAGACTTTCCGCACAACCTGGGATGACCGAGGCAATATCGGCAAGCGCTACTTCTATCAGGACGAAATGGGTACGCCGTTTTGTGTCACAATCGACCATCAGACACTCGAGGATCAGACCGTAACAGTCCGTGATCGCGATACCACCAAACAAGAGCGAGTTGCGATAGGTGCTTTACAAGAGTATATATTCGGCAAATTAGCCTAATTCGCCAAATTCGGCTAATATAGATATATGAAGAAATCTACCCTCATTGGTGTCGTTGGGATCGTTCTCATCGTGATTGTGGGGATCGTAATGGTCATCAACAAGCGTAACGCCGGTCCCACGGTCGTTGAGGACAACACCCAAATCGATCTCCCCATCAACACTATTCCGCTCTCCGAGCGACCAGTCATTACCCTGCGCCCGGACTCTACTGGTCGCAGTTTAGATATTTCTTTGTCCCAGGCACCCACCGAAGGAGAACTAGAATACGAAATGATCTATAACGCAAGCGGCAAGCAAGAGGGAGCTTTGGGTAGTATTTTTCTCTCCAGCGAAAAACAGCCGATCGTCAAATCTATTCTTTTGGGCAGTAAGTCAGGTGGTGGCAAGATTACCTATCACGAGGGGGTAACAGGTGGCTCAATTACTGTGACCTACGGCGAGACCCGTCTTAAAGAAAGCTGGAACTATCTCCACTTTGATCCAACCGATCCAGTGATCAGCTCAACCGACGCCAAGTTCCACGTCACATTTGGGAAAACTGCCCTTAAAAAAGACGCAGTTGTCGTAACAATGAAGACTTTTGGCTATCCCACGATGGAAGGTAAAGTCGTGGCGGGTCCTTATGGTTACTTTGCCCAGACCGAGATCAAAGGCTCCTCTCAGGTAGAGATCAAGCTCCCCGCGGGCGAGCACGTCAATCCTACTATCTACGAATACACTGGCACTGCCTGGAAGAAACTCGTAACTAAGTTAACAGGCGACACAGTCTCCGCAACCGCCACTGGCTCCATCTTCGTCGTCACCGCCGACTAGTGGTGTATACTAGGGCGTATGAATCCAACTAAAGTCTTGACTTAACGGGTTATTATCAAAAGAGATGGCAACACTTATCATGGCTTTGTCCCGCTCCTTCCTGGGTGTCATACCAGTGGCAAAACCATCGAAGAAACGCGCACTAACTTACGCGAAGCCATCACCCTCCACCTGCAAGTTATGCGCGACGAAAAAATGGATATCCCTCACGAATCTGGACTCGATATGATTGAATCCTTCGATACAGCCAGTGTATTTGGCAAAAATACGCCTCTAGTTTATGTCTAAATTGCCGATTCTCACCGCCCTTAATC
>CAZBML010000106.1:0-2722 GCA_964493295.1 uncultured Pseudomonadales bacterium
AATTTTAACCGCACCACACGCCTTGCAGAGAAACCAGTCATTGTGGTTGGTACCTACCACGTCGCCAGCAATGTCTTGAATGTCGAAAACTTGACCCCGTACTCCCAGCTCGATATCCCCTCCGTATCACCCACCACGACCCCTCCCAAATCTGTCTGGGAAAACATTTGGGACTTTATCACCCAGTTTAGGTAAGCCTACTCAGATAGTGTAAAATGACCCTATGGAAGAAGGTAAGGAAGTAATCGAAAAAAACGGCCAGATTTTCGCTTTAGTTTTCCGCAAGTCACTCCGCCCAACAGGCGTCAACTTTATGACGCCAGACGACTATACTCTCCAACTCGGTTTTATTGGTCACCCGAGTGGTCGCCAGATCCGCGATCATGTCCACAATCCTCATATCCACTACAAAGTCGATACTACGCAAGAGTTCCTCTATGTCGAGTCGGGCAAGATCAAAGCAGTTATTTACGATTACGGCTGGAACGTAATCAAGGAAGGAGTCTTAAATGCAGGGGATAGTATCCTCCAAGTAGCAGGTGGTCATGGGTTTGAGGTTTTAGAATCCTGCTACTTAATCGAAGTCAAGCAAGGACCATTCCCAGGGGACAAATTAATGAAATTTTATAAAGAGGACCCCCTTGTAATATGATCCCCGTCAACTCTCCACTCATCACTGATGAGTCCAAACAGTTAGTCGCCCAAGCACTCGATGAGGGTTGGATTTCTTCGGTTGGTCCCTACCTCGACCGCTTCGAGCGCGAATTTGCCTCCTATCTAGGTGTCAAACACGCAATTACTGTCAATACTGGTACGGCCGCTCTCCACATTGCTCTTTTAGCCGCTGGGATTGGGCCAGGAGATGAGGTCATCGTGCCAGCATTTACTATGGCCGCTTCTTGGATGGCAGTTATGCACACTGGCGCAACCCCTATTTTTGTTGATGTCGATCCTGTCATTTATACCCTCGATCCCAACTTGATCACTCCCGCAATCACCCCCAAAACCAAAGCTATTATGCCCGTTCATATTTATGGTCATCCAGCCGACATGGATCCCATCTTAGAGATCGCCAAAAAACATCATTTAATCGTGATCGAAGATAGCGCCGAAGCTCACGGGGCAGAGTACAAAGGTCGTCTAACAGGTACGATCGGGGATATTAATGCCTTTAGTTTTTATGCCAACAAAATTGTCACGACCGGTGAGGGGGGCATGGTCACAACCGATCGAGACGATCTCGCCGGTATTGCTCGTCGTATGAAGGATCTCGCCCATAGCCCGGCCAAACGCTTTATTCACGACGCGCTCGGTTACAACTACCGTATGACCAGTATGCAGGCGGCGCTTGGATCTGGTCAGCTTCTCCATATCAAAGATTTTCTCGCCACCAAACGCCACATGGCACAGCAGTATCAGGCTGGGCTTTCTGCTATCCCTGGGCTCACTCTCCCCACTACCAGGGAATGGGCGACTCACGTTTACTGGATGTATGCCATCCTAGTTGATCAAGACAAATTTGGACTCAGCAAAGACGAGTTCCGTGACGCTTTACTCAAACGTGGTGTCGATACTCGCGACTTTTTTTATGCTCCAAACACCCAACCCGCCCTGACTTCGCAAGGTCTAGGTCTGGGTAGCTATCAGGTCACCGAAACTCTTGCCCAAAACGGTTGTTATCTTCCCTCTGGACTCGCGATTACAGACGCCCAAATCGGTACAGTCTGTGAGACAATAAGAGCCATATGTCCCAAGTTGTAAAATCGCCGGGTTTGCTCTCGATTCTGGTCCTTGGCTCAGGCAATGTCATAGGTACTCTCATCTCTGCACTAGCCTTGATTCTATTCTCTCGCTTCATGGGGCCCACCGAGTTTGGCTTGTTCTCCGCGGCCTTCGCTACTATGCAAATCCTGGTACGTTTGGCAGATCTCGGGACCAACATGGCTACCGAGCGCGCCATTGCCCGGGTCCACGGCCAAGACAATTTTTTAGCGGATCGACTCATGCGTACAGCTTTTTGGTTCAAGCTCTTAGTTACCACGCTCACCCTCACAATCGCCTGGATTTTCTCACCGTGGATCGCCCATTCTTTTCTCCACCTCCAGGAGGTCCAACTTATTCATTTAGCTATTTTGACCTCGATCGGGACTATCTTTTTTGAGTACTCAACCATTGTCTTCCAATCGACTCAACATTTTGCCGCCGTTGCCAGGATTACCATCGCCCAAGCACTGGGTAAACTCATTTTTGGACTTATATTTATTACCCAAGGTATGCTCAATGCTTCCTCAGCCCTCCTAATCTATGGTATTTTGCCAGGGATTGGCGCCTTTCTAGGGTGGAATTATCGCTTTCTCACAAGCCTCAGACTTCCTTCTACCTGGAAAAAGGACTTACACACTATTTTGGTCGTAGCCAAATGGACTTTAATTGCCGCCCTCTCAGCTACACTAGCAGATAATGTAGACACCTTATTAGTACAATCTCTCTTGTCTAGTTACGATACTGGCATCTGGTCTGGTGCTGTTAGGATCGCGACCTTCGCCAATGTGATTGGTTGGTCAGTAGGATCCGTCCTCAGTGTCCGTGTCGCGAAATACAAAACCCGAGAACACTTGCACGCCTACTTGGCCAAAGCCTGGAAATTGTCCTTGGCAATCTTTGCCTTGATCATGCTCTCTCTTCCCCTAGCCAGTCTCGCGATTCGCCTCACGATCGGGAG
>CAZBML010000107.1:0-2599 GCA_964493295.1 uncultured Pseudomonadales bacterium
TGAAATAGACAGGGCAAACAAAAAGCGAGAGCTAAACATCCTCAAGAAAACAGTCAAATCGATCGAGAAAGGACAAGTGAGTAGGCGAGAGGAGCTAGAGCATTACTTACTAGCGCTTTCGCTCCAGTTTTTTGACAAGGTCAAGTCTAAATTGCCCAAAATCGAGCTTGCTTGGCTGGAAATGATGGCTAGCCAAAAGATCATCGAAAAACTGCAAGGATTTGAGACTAAAGATGCCTTTAAAATCCAGGAATTTTCAAAGGATTTACCCCCCGAGCTCCAGCCGTTACTTGATGAATCTTATTTACTCGACCTCTCGAGAGTAGATGACCCAGAGAAAGAGTGGGATAGAGTGTGTCAGGAGATGCGCGGGATGTATGTGAAGAGCGAGCTCAAGAAATTGGCGAGCGAGATAGCCGAGGCGGAGAAAAAGGGTGAGATGACAGCTGAGCTCCAGACGAGATTTGTAAGTCTCTCAAGTAGTTTGTCTGGTATAATATAGGGATGCCAGTGAAAAAAAAGAAAAAAGTAGCAAAAAAAACGAAGAACTTGGCCTCTGAACCAGTGGTGACGAAAAAAGCAGAGGTAATAGCCAATCAGAGCATGGATCCAAGTGAGATGAGTGATGGGAGAAAAAAGAGAGTTCGTGAGTTGATTTTGAAAGGCTTGTCTAGAGGTTATGTGACCCAAGACGAAATCATGGATCTGTTCCCAGATGCAGAGCACCACGTTGCGATGCTAGACGATCTCTACGAAGAGTTATTGTTAAAGGAAATTGATTTGTATGAAAGTGTGGCAGACTCGGGCGAGGAAAAGACAGAAAGGGAAACAACGGATCTAGAGAAAGAACTAGAAGTACTTTCAACATTAGACTCGAGAGCGATCTCGGATCCTGTGCGGATGTATTTGCGAGAGATTGGGCGGATCCCACTACTTAGTCGCGACCAGGAGATAGATTTGGCGCAAAAGACCGAGGCGGGAGACGTAAAAGCGAAGGAAAAATTAACTTCATCAAATTTGCGTCTCGTAGTTTCGATTGCCAAGAAATATATTGGTCGAGGGATGTCTTTCCTGGACCTGATCCAAGAGGGGAACAAAGGACTTATTCGAGCGGTCGAGAAATACAACTGGAAAAAAGGATTTAAATTTTCGACATATGCGACTTGGTGGATCCGCCAGGCCATTACGCGGGCAATTGCCGACCAAGCTAGAACGATCCGGATCCCAGTCCACATGGTCGAGACTATCAACAAATTGATTCGAATTTCGCGCAAGCTAATGCAAACCCTAGGAAGAGAGCCACTACCAGAAGAAGTGGCAGAAGTGATGGAGATCTCACCTGAGAAGGTGCGAGAAATCCTGAAGATTTCGCAGAAAACTACATCGCTTGAGACTCCAATTGGAGAAGATGAGGATTCGTATTTGGGTGATTTTATTGAAGATACTAAACAGGCTACACCATATGAATTGACTACTCAAAGGCTTTTGCGTGAGAATATTGAGGAGGTTTTGGCCGGTTTGTCTGATCGTGAATCAAAAGTGCTTGAAATGCGGTTTGGACTGCGCGGGGCAAAGCCCATGACCCTCGAAGAAGTGGGGAGAGAGTTTGGGGTAACCAGAGAGCGGATCCGCCAGATCGCGGCCAAGGCGCTACGCAAGCTCAAACACCCGAGTAAGCGCAGGCTGTTGCCAGACTATCTAGATCAACGTTTAACATTTCCTAAAGTTCGGATTTGACCTTCTTCTAGTAGTCATTCAACCTGATCGATTTTTGCTTTTGAGAAATCCAGCAATGTAGGCGAAGCTGGCTACTACAATGCGCAAAAACAATCAGGTCTGCATGACAATATTTGTAAAGACAGAATTTTATCCACCAATTTTTCATATTTTCTTACCAGAATAGTTGAAGGGTAGTGGGGGGGTAGGAGACGACAGTAGGGTTGAAGCCGGCCTTGAACTTGGTGAACCCCATCCATTTTTTGTACATGCGGGGGTAGCGGGGATCATAAATACCGCCAAAATCAAAAATCTCGTATTTTTTCGCTTTGGCTGTTTGGAGGGCTTGCCAGGTGAGGAGGGTGGGGGCAAATGCTTTATAGCCAGCTGGACTGGCAAAGGCGGCCCAGTAGGTGGCGACAGAGTCATGGTAGAGGACTAGGAGAGAGCCAACGAGCTGGTCCCTACGGTAGGCGAGGTGGAGATCGCCAGATTGGGCAAATGCGTTAAGAATGGCATGTAATAGCTCTAGCGAGTAACCGATCACGTGTTTTTGCTTGGACCACTGTACGTGGAGAGCGAAGAAGTCGTTTAATTGTGCCGGGGAGAGCATGCCTAGTTGGGTAGTACGGATTTTTAGATCAGATTTTTTGAGAGAGTGGATGATGTTGTAGCGGGTTTTTTGGGTGAATGAGTTGAGAAGATTTTGTTCAGTCAGGAGGAGGTCTATGAGTGAGGTGCAAGAGTGGGCAAAAGGCTCGACTTTAAGGCCCGGTCGAGTGGTAGGCAAAGGAGTAGAGATCCCTGGCTCGAGGTAGGTGGTAAGAGTTTTGTGGTCTTTGCGAAACTGAGCTATCCAGGAGAGGTCGAGTGTTTTAGGTCG
>CAZBML010000108.1:0-2580 GCA_964493295.1 uncultured Pseudomonadales bacterium
CTGAATCCCCTGCCACACCCCGCTCCACGCTCGCGATAGTGCTAATTTTTGGTCAAACTCAATATGAAAATTATCGATCCCCGTTAAAAAAGTCCCTGGCGTGTAGTTTCTTACCGCCACCACTCCCACTATTACTGTCAAAAACAAAACGCAAAATATCTCAGTTAAGTGTCGCTCTAACCACTGCATACACCCCATTGTACAGGGTTATCGACTTATTCTTAATCCCCCGTAAATAGGCATATACAGGGAACACATATTGTGCTGGCAGTATCGCCACCGCCACCATTTGTGGGATCATCACGAGCCACGCTAGTAGCGTAGGCTTGTAACCATACTTGAGTACTGCTCTAGCCCTCACCTTCATCGTCAGCCAAAATGTTCGCTTGATATTCTTGAGCGAGTTTGAGCTCGGATACACTCGGTAATACAAGACATTTTCTGGGACATTAGCAAACTTGCCACTACCAAATAAATGAAACAAATTATCTAGATCTTCAACCGGTGATACAGAGTTGTCATACCAAGGGAAATCTTTGGGCACGAGTGATAGGTTGATCATGCTTGCAGGTTGCTGGATCGACATACGAGTAAACATCATCGAGTAAATATCTTCATGTTTTAGCGGAAATTTCTTGTACCCACTCTCATTCCCTTTTTCGTCAATTGTCACACACTGTCCACCCACGACCACTACTTTAGGATGTATTTGTAAAAACTCTCCTTGTATGGCTAGGCGATCAGGAAACATAATGTCGTCACTATCCATAATGGCCGCAAACTTACCCTTTGCCAGTTTAGCCAATTCTTTTCTGGTATATCCTATTCCGCTGTTTATCCTGTTTTGATAAATCCGTATGCGCTTATCTTTCTTGGCCAATCTCCTCAAAATAGACCATGATTTATCTGTACTTCCGTCGTCAATGATAATCAGTTCAAAGTTGGAGTAGGTTTGAGATAGTACCGAGTTTACCGCCTCTTCCACATATTTGGTCGCGTTAAATACCGGCATAAGTACCGAAATTAAAGGTGTCATGTTTTGTTTGTTCTTCATAGACCACCTCAACCCACAAATTTGAATTTATGGATTCAGGTGGTGCACAGTCTTCTTTCCGTAAAGTCGGAAGACTGTGCGTAAGGCGCGGGTTTGGCTATTGGCCGATTTCGACAGATTTCCCAGTCGGATCGAGCCAATATTCTGGTCTGTTGTCACCGTTATCTGCGGAACGACGATCGGCGAGGACGAATCCAGCCTTGTCATCGTTTGCACGATAGGGGCCAACAGCGAGGCCAAAACTTGACGCCGAAAAGGTATAGGTACCTGGCTTGTCAGCGAACGCGCGAAAATCTGCGCTGTCGTTGATTTTGCCAAGGTCAGCACCGCCGTAAACCATCCAGTCACCGTCGATAGCGAAAGATCCGCCATCATACAATGTGACTTTCAAGTCTACTTCGTTGCCGATGCCCGACTGGTAGAGGTACGAGACCCCTTCCCGATCGCGCAACCATTCAGTTGGCATATTATCCACAGTTGTCACAAACGTGACCTCTGCAATTAATTTGCCTTCCGAGAATACCTTTACAACGTTGCCGTCCACTTTCGTGGAATTCTCTGCCTGCGCGGCGGGGGTGTTGCTTTGCGCGGGAACAGATTCGGCATCTGCGGTTGCTGCGGCAGAAATTGTGATGTCCTGTGACATGGATGAGCTACCAGCATTATTCTTGCACTCGTACTCGAAATGAGTCGTCTCACCAACAAATACGTAATTCGAGAAATTCTCGTCTACGATCGTAGTGTTATTACCCACTGAGAGCGTGCAATCGTCTGGCTTGCCATTCAGTGAATCGTCACTCGCCTGTCCCGAAACTTGAACCCAGCCTGGCTGGCTGAGAAAGTCGGGTTGGAGGCTGATAGTGACAACAGGACCTGCATTTTCGCCGCAGGCGGTCAAGACCAGGGAGGCCAAGACCATGAGGGAAACGAACACGAACATTTTGGAACGGGGGGAAAGTTTGGATAACATTTTAGGCCATCTCCTTGGGGCCGGATTTACATAGAATTTTTCTACACAAATCGGGCCCAAAGAGCGCCACAAATCCTATTCGCTTCCGATACATAGAGGAGAAACCCCTAAGTACCTCAAACCGTCGCACCCTTCCGTAGCCTTTCGGCGAAGGAGGGCATCAATATTTTGTTCAGCAACAATTTTGCAATTGTTGCAAACCCGTATGCCTTGTTAAAGAACTTCTCTCATTTTCGAGTTTTGCACGCAATGTGCTCACCCAAAAACTTCGAGCCATACTTTACAGGGAGAGACCCTGTAAGATATGCCTACCTAATCTTTTCAGATTGCAGGCATATACCCTTCAAGGCCAGGCCTTGAAGGACAAATATCTACAATTGATTTCACTTATCCAAAATGCTTTAATGTTGTTATGACCAAACAACAAGGATTACTTACTGAAACAGATCTCATCAAAATCGGCAACTTGATCGACGCTAGGCTAGATGTCAAGCTCGATCAAAAACTAGCAAATTATCCAACCAGAACAGAGCTAGATCAAATCTTAGAAGCAAAA
>CAZBML010000109.1:0-2575 GCA_964493295.1 uncultured Pseudomonadales bacterium
ATCTCGGCAATCCCGATGCCAAGCGCGACTCGAGCTACGCCAAAGACTATGTCGAGATGATGCATCTCATGCGCGAACAGCCTACCCCCGAAGATTTTGTTATCGCAACCGGCGAGACGCACTCTGTCCGCGAGTTTGTAGAAAAAGCCTTTGCCGCCGCAGGTATTGCCAACTGGGAGGACAAAGTAGTTTGGGATGATCCTCGCTACACGAGGCCAGCAGAAGTCGAACACTTGATCGGCAACCCCGAGAAAGCCAAAAAAATCCTCGGTTGGAAACCAAAAACTAGTTTTGACGAACTAGTCAGGATCATGGTCGAGTCCGATCTCGAACTCGAAAAGATATGAGTCGCATTTTAATCACTGGCGGAGCAGGGTTTATAGGGGCTCACTTGTGTGAGCGATTTTTGGGTGAGGGACACGAAGTCATCTGTGTCGATAACCTGCTCTCAGGGTCTAGAAACAACCTCTCCCATCTCGCATCTAATCCCTCATTTACCTTTATCGAGCACGATGTTTGTGAGCCTCTTTCATCTAAAATCTCTCATCTAGCATCTTTGGATGCGATCCTGCACTTTGCTTGCCCTGCCTCGCCAAACCCAGACTCCCCAGTTTCTTATATGGCGCATCCCATCGAAACCTTGATGGTATCTAGTCTTGGATCCAAAAATATGCCGGACTTCGCGATCAAATACAACTGTCAAATAATTTTTGCCTCGACCAGTGAGGTTTATGGTGATCCCTTGGTCCATCCCCAACCAGAGAGCTACTGGGGCAACGTCAACCCCAACGGCAAGCGCAGTTGTTATGACGAAGGTAAGCGGTTCATGGAATCCTTGGCTTTCACCTACTATCGCAAACTAAAAGCCAAAATTAAAGTGATCAGGATCTTTAATACCTATGGTCCTCACATGCGACTGGATGACGGCAGGTTTACCATCAACTTAATTAATGCCTATCTCAAGCATGAACCATTCAAATTGTTTGGCGATGGTCTTGCCACCCGCTCATTCTGTTACATCGACGATTTGGTAGAGGGGATTATGCGCATTTATCAGAGCGACCAAGCTATTGGAGAGGTCGTCAACCTCGGCAACCCAAAGGAGTATACCCTCAAGCAAGCAATTGAGATTTTTGAATCCATCACTGGTCAAAGCTTTAGCTTGACTCAAACTGGTGAGCAACCAGACGATCCCAAAATCCGTCAACCAGATATCACCAAAGCCAAAACTCTCCTTGGCTGGGAACCCAAAATAGACTTTAAAACCGGTATGGCTAGAACCCTCAATTATTACCAGCCACAGCTGTAAATTAGAAATTGAAAATTATGCAACGTATAGTCATCGTCATCCCGACCTACAACGAAGCCGGCAACGTAGTCTCCCTCACCCGTGCCCTCGAAAAAATCTCTTCCCGGGTCAAGTCATCAGAGATCCATTTACTATTTGTGGACGACAACTCGCCCGATGGCACTCGTAAAGTCATCGAAAAACTTTGCCAAACCAAACGTTTTATTCATCTTCTCAACAACAAGCGCAAAGGCGGCTTGGGACATGCCTACAAAAAAGGATTTTTGTATGCTATTGCCAAACTGCAGGCCGATTATCTTTTCCAGTTTGATGCCGATCTCCAGCACGACGAAAATATTATCCCTCCCATGATTCAGGCGCTAGACGACGGCGCCGATTTGGTACTTGGCTCCCGTTACATGCCGGGCGGAGCTATCCCCAAAAACTGGCCTCCTCATCGCAAATTCTTGAGTATTGTGGGCAATTTGTTCATCCGCTTCGTGATGGGCAACTTTAGAGTCAAAGACTGGACTACCGGTTATCGCGGGATCAAAGCGAGTGTAGTGAGCAATATCCTCCCGCTCATGGGCAACTCTGCCTTCAACGGCTACACTTACCAAATTGGGTTTTTAGTGAAAAGTTTGCAAAAAGGGTATACAGTAGCAGAAGTGCCGTTTCACTTTCGCGACCGCACCAGTGGGGTCTCAAAATTGGGTCCCGAGTACATATTTAATACCATGAGGTATATTATGAAAGCTAGAATCGCCGAGATTATAAACAGTCGCATTTTCAAGTTTTTGGTAGTGGGGGGGACTGGTACTTTAGTTCAGTTTACTGCCCTCTACCTCTACCGACCGATTTTTGTGTACCAACTGGCATTCTTCCTCTCGATCGAAACAGCCATTCTCTCCAACTTTACTTTTAGTAATCTCTGGACATTTGCCGATCGCAAACTCAAATTTGCCCAGATCCCCTACAAATTTGTCCAGTTCAATTTAGCTTCTGGTGGATCTATCGTGATCCAGCAAGTGATTGCTTTCCTTGGTGAGCGCTTTATTGGTTTATTCCCACTTTTTGTTGTACCTCTCATCAAATTGCCCGTCGATACCGGAGTCATGTACGCCGTCCTGGGTATCTTGATAGGTATGTTCTGGAACTTTTTTGCTTACTCTAGATTCGTTTGGCGTAAGAAATAGTTTACAAAAATGGCGTCCAATCCGCGACCCCTTGGATGTTGGCGAGGACAAATTGCCACCCCATCAAATAGATCGGCAACACTAAGATCAG
>CAZBML010000110.1:0-2554 GCA_964493295.1 uncultured Pseudomonadales bacterium
ATTTACTGATTCTCTGATTTGCCGATTTGCCGATTTGCCGAATATTCTGATTGTCTGGATCAATGACCGTCTCCCTGTATCCTCCGCCATTAAACGCCAAAACTGGGGTCCCATACGCCATCGACTCAACCACGGTCATCCCAAAGTCCTCGTCGCGAGCTAGAGCTACAAACCCACGTGCACCTTCGTACAACTTCGCTAATTGTGCATCATCGACTCTCCCCAAATATTCCACATTTCTCCCTGCATCGCGCAATGAACCTCCATAATTGCCGACATCCTCCCCGACGATCTTGAATCTCACATCTAGCTTCTTTGAGGCCGCAATTACTGCCTCTATCCCCTTCCCCCCCACAATCCTAGAGATCATCAGGTAATATTCGTTTTCTCGTGAATCCGTGAATCCGTGAATCCTTTTTTTGTCCTTCTGGATATACGGCTCTACGGCTCTACGGCTATACGAAATCTCAATCGGCGGATACACCACGCTCGCCTCTTTCCGGTAAAATTTGCGAATTCTGCCAGCTACTTCTTTTGAATTGGCGATCCACACATCCACGCGCTGAGCAGATTGATAATCAAAGTACCGGATAAAAGGCCCGACTAGCCACATAAACGCCTGACCCCACCACTTTGCCTGTGCTCCGCTTGGTGTGTCGTAGCCGTACAGCCACCGGGGTGGAGTATGGCAATAGGCCACCACCTTTGCATCCTGTCTGACCCTAAATCCTCTGGCAATATATCCCGAACAGCTTGTGATAACCAAATCATATTCTCTCAGATCAATGCTTTTCCAGATCCATGGTAGTAGGAAACGAAAGTAACTATAAAACCGGCCGATTTTGAGAAACCATCCCCACTTGCTCTCTACTACCATCTCTCTCCTCTCACCCAACATCTTGCTGGCAGTCCCTCTCTTTGCAAACGCAGTATAAATCGGGGCCTCTGGATACATCTCAGCTAGCACCCCCAGTACTCTCTCTGCTCCACCCGCTTCACTCAGATAGTCATGTACCAAGGCGATTTTCATTAAAACAACTCCATTTGATTTTCGTTTTTTACTTTGCGCTTATTCTCAGCCGAGTCAGGGAACACACGTCTCACCAAACTCTTAAAATTCAGCTCCTCAAACTTTGCCTTCAAGGACTCTCCTTGTAGACCCTTGTACTCCATCTCCTCCATCGTGACTTTTAGGTTCATATCTCTCACAATCCGAGACAAATCTTGCGAGAGCATGGCACTATCTTTCCCATCCATCAGTTTCTTGGCTACTAGTTCACCAAAGTGGATTTGCACCTCTTTAATATCCTGGTAGATGCGCTCTAGGGTACCAAACATTTTGAGGAGTTGTGCGGCCCCCTTGGGACCAATACCAGCCACCCCAGGTATATTATCGCTCGGATCTCCCACTAGCGCTTTGTAATCCACTATTTGCTCAGGGTGTACGCCGTACTTATTCCATACTTCGTCCGGCCCGTAGAGTACCGGTGGGTTTTGTCCCTTTGCTGGGGTCAATACACGCACATGATCGTTCACCAACTGCATTGTGTCTTGATCCCCCGTCAGTATCACTACCTCCACCTCTTCCCTAGAATCTAGAATCTTAAATCTAGCATCTGCTGTCGCAGACAGTGTCCCAATAATATCATCCGCCTCATACCCCTCCTCCGCCACTTGCACTACTCCCATTGTCTCGATCATATCTTTAACGAGCGGAATCTGCTCGACCATTTCGCTGTCGGCCTTTGGTCGCTGGGCTTTGTATCCCACATATTTTAGGTGGCGAAAAGTAGGCTTGGGTAGATCCCAGGCTACCATCAAATGACTTGGTTTTACCTCTTCGATTGCCGAGATCAAGATACTCGCGACCCCATACACCGCCCCCACTACCACCCCCGACTTGGTCGTAAACGGCGGGTAGGCATGATAGGCCCTATGCAGTAACGCAGATCCATCCACCAGTAATAGCTTTGCCATAGAGACATTTTACCTTAGAAATAATAAGATTGTGGTTTGGGGAAGAAGTATTTTTACGCCGTGTAGTGGATCGAGCCACAGGCGAGACCGTCACACAAGTAAAAATATTTCGTCCGAAAACCATACAATTTATTTTTTGACTAGGTAGTCCAAGTGTCTCTTGAGCTCATCTATCTTCCGACTCTGCTCATCCAGCCTATCCATCACCCTCTTCATATTAAAATCTTCTTGGTATCGCAGTAGCTCTACCGACACAAAGGCCATAATACTGCCAAACAAAACCACTCCAAATACCTCTAAAAATACCGCCACAATTCTCCCAGCTGTGGTGACAGGCACCATATCCCCATACCCCACCCCGGTCACCGTGGTAATCGCGAACCACAATCCATCCCCCTCACTCCTAATCACTGCTCCTGTCGCGTTTTTCTCAATAGGGGCAATGATGAGACCAAGCACAATAACCGCCGCCACCAATCCCGTTAAGATTTTTTTAAATCTACTGCTATGAGAAAGTTTCAAGGCTACTTGTCTGACCTGAGATACATTACTCATAATCTACACTATACTCGTTTTT
>CAZBML010000111.1:0-2512 GCA_964493295.1 uncultured Pseudomonadales bacterium
ACAACACACTCTATATCCTCGACGAGCCCACGACAGGCCTACACTTTGACGATATCAACAAGCTCATGGTTACCCTGAAACGTTTAGTGCAAAAGGGTAATACTGTGGTCGTGATCGAGCACAATATGGACGTGATCAAAAACTGCAATTATCTAGTCGATCTCGGCCCCGAGGGTGGTGAGGGCGGCGGCAACCTGGTCTTCCAGGGCCCAACAGAGGACATCGTAACGGTTAAGGAATCCTACACCGCCAAATATTTGAAAAAATATCTATAGCGTAAAATAAGTTCATGTCTCAACTTTCCTGGGCAACGATTACAGATTTTCACGACGCACCCGGCACTTGCGGGGTGTATCAGTACTGGAAAAATGGGGAACTTCTCTACATCGGCAAAGCCATCAACTTGAAAGCTCGTCTCAGTAGTCACGCCCAAAACGCCAAACTCGACGCCAAAGAAGCGGCCATCGTAGCCAGCGATACTATCAAATATACCCTCTGCGACACCGAGTTCAAGGCTCTGATGCTCGAGTCCGAGCTCATCCGCACCCACAAACCTCCCCACAACCGTGCCTGGAAAGACGACAAATCCTATCTCTACATCGTAATCAACATGGCCGACTCTTTCCCTCGTCCCCATTTCGCCCGTGCCCACGACCTAAATCCTAAATCCTATCTCCAAAATCCAAAATCTAAGATCTTCGGTCCCTTCCCCAACTCCAAGATTGCCGAAGAAGTCTTGCGCGCCATCCGCCGGCTCATCCCATTTTGCATGGCCAAGCGCGTTACATCGCACGCCTGCTTCTACTCCCGCATCGGCCTTTGCTCTCCTTGCCCCGCCAATATCCAGAAGCTATCTCCTCACCCCAAGAATCTAGAGTCTAGGCGATATCGCAACCAGATCCGCCAGGTTATCAAAATCCTGGAGGGCAATGTCGAGCCAGTGATCAAAGATTTAACAATCAAAATGAAAGCCTTTTCGGCTAAGCAAGATTTCGAATCAGCACTCACCATCCGTCGATCCATCGAGCGATTCACCCGTTTCATTTCCACCCACAGTTTTACCGACCGCCATTTCTCCTACAACAACTCCACGGAAAAATTAGAATCTTTGCGATCCATTCTTACACCTTACTTATTAAATCTTACTTCTTTATCCCGTATCGAATGTTATGACGCTTCCAACTCTCTGCAATACGACGCCACAGTCTCGATGACTGTTATGACCGACGGTCTCCTCGACAACGGCCAATACCGTCGGTTCAAAATCAAAAACCCGCGTGCAATATCCGACTTTGATCGTTTAGACGAAGCCATGACTCGCAGGCTCAAAAACACTACTTGGCCACGCCCAGATCTCATTGTGATCGATGGGGGAGTGCCACAGCTCCGCCGACTCCAGCACATTTTTGACAAGCAGGCGAATCCACCCAATTATCTCGGTTTAGCAAAACATCCAGATCGACTGGTCATCCCCAGCCTTCAAGGCCAGGCCTTGAAGGGATCAGAGTGGATCACGATCAAATTGTCATCAGATCACCCAGGACTACAACTCCTCGAACAACTCCGAGACGAGGCCCACCGCTTTGCCAATAACTATCGCAAAATCCTCGAATCTAAACGCAACAAGCTAAAAAAATAGTGCGCCTGGAGGGAATCGAACCCCCATTAACGGTTCCGAAGACCGGAGTCCTATCCGTTGAACGACAGGCGCTTACTGAGTATTATAACCTACATACCAATTACTACTTCCCCGGATTGACACCAAGATGTACACTAAAGCATATGCTACCTTTCATGGATCGCCTTGTAGAAAAAGCTATTCAAAAATCGCAGTCTCTCCGGACCAACAAACTCAAACTCAAAACTGTCTATCATCCTGATATCGTTATCAATCGTGATCCAGGCAGTGGAGGCCACCCAGTCGCCAGTAAGATCGCCAAAAAACTAGGGTGGAAACTACTGGATGAAAACCTCATGAACGATCTTGCTGGTGAGCTTGGCATCCCGGTAGATGAATTTGCCAGTGTTGATGAACACGGTAGGAGTTGGCTCAGCGATACTTTTCACAGTATTTTTAATAAAAATTATGTCTCAGATGTTCGCTATATCAATCACTTGAAACGTATACTAGCTCTTGCGGCCAAGCAGGGAGACTTAGTCATCCTCGGCAGAGGAGCCAATCACATCCTGCCCGCAGACAAATGTTTGCGCGTTCGGATTACCGCCTCGTTTGAAACTCGTGTTAGCAATACTCTAAAATTTGAAAACAAAAAATCAAAACAAGAAGCCTCGGACTGGGTCAGTCGCATCCAGCTCCAACGCAATCGATTCATCAAACAGTACTTTGGCGTCAATCCTCACAATTCATGGAATTACGATCTCGTCATCTCTACCGACCATCTCACCCTAGACCAAGCAGTTCAACTTATAATCCAGGCATATATAGCAAAGTTCCCCAAAGAATCAAAGCGTCTCAAATCCAAAATTTTCTAAGTGCCGAGGAGAGGACTTG
>CAZBML010000112.1:0-2458 GCA_964493295.1 uncultured Pseudomonadales bacterium
CGATTATTTGATTAATATATTTGCTCAGGCAAGCGATAGTCTAAAGATAGTGGATAATTATATTGGAACAACTGATTTAGTTACTTTATTTGCCAAGGTAGATCCTTTAGTCGAGATTAGGATCTTAACGAAAACCTCACAGAAAAAGGCGTTTGCTTCACAAATACAAGCGTTGGCTAATTATTCCAACTTGGAAGTGCGATTTTGTGATAATTTTCATGATAGATTTTTTATAATTAATGACACTGAATTTTATCACTCAGGCCATAGTATAAAGGACATATCTCATGGAAAGGTTGCGCGGATGACAAGAGTTAGTGGTAAACAGGAAGTTGATGAGTTGGGTCATATTTTCAACAGTGAATGGAAAACGGCTAAATTGTTGTGATCTGGTCTTAATTTCGTGATAAAATATGGAAGTTCGCGGGTATAGTTCAGTGGTAGAACGGCTGCTTGCCAAGTAGCAGATACGGGTCCGATTCCCGTTACCCGCTCCAGAAAAGCACATTGTTGAAAATTTTCATTGTTTAAGAATCTATTAAAACAATGGTTTGCGAGACAAGGTATAGGAACCAGATTTGAACAGGAAGACGGCTGGGCAATCCTCGAGCAAGAAGCGCTGAAAATCTTGGTATATCTCTTTACGTAGTTTGAGATCCCCTGTCCTACGCCCGTCTTCGAGAAGTTTGTCGATCTTCAGGTTACTAAAGTGGGTAAAGTTGGTTGATTGGGTAGAGTGCCAAATAGAGTATTGGTCGGGATCACTCGGAGGGTTGAAATCAGTCAGTAGGACCTGATAGTCACTTGTGATGGTGCTCACGACTTTTACTTCAACTTGGATACCTAGCGTGTCTCGCCAGGAAGTAGCGATGCTCTCGGCAATGTCTAGGTAACGTAAAATGGTTTTGAGTTCAATTTTTTGGTCAGAGAGATCTTTAATTTCTTGAGTCATCAACGATTTGGCTTTGGCTGGATCATAGTCGTAGGCTTTGACTAGATTGTTGTAAGCCCAGGAGCTTTTGTCGATTGGCGAGGTTGTGCGTTCTTTGCCAAAAGTTTTATCCTTGATTGCATAAGCTAATGCTTGGCGTACTGGTTTACTACTTAGGAGCACGTCATTGTTATTGAAAAACAAGACACTCTGCTCAGAGCCAGCTGTTTGGGTTTCTTCTAGCTGGGAGGTGTTGTCGCTAGATAAATCGGGGGGTAAATATGAGAGTCGCTCTACAACATCGATTTCGCCTAGTTTGTACGCTGTGAGGCTACTAATTTCGGTGGGGTAAAATTTGTAGATCAATCTGTAGGTATCACTTTCGAGAGTAATGGACTGGAGTACTCCCTTGTTTAAACGTGATTTGGTCAGGCGATACTCACCTGTACCCAATTTGCTTTTTTTTAGAATAGGACTAGAAACTGCCGAGAGGAATGGTGAAAATGGCTCTTTGAGGCGGTAGGTTATGTTATCTTCTCCCAAAGTGATTGCGACGTCTTTAAAATTGTAAGAAATATCTGAGGGAGATAATCTAGAGCCATCGTGCCAAGTGATGTTTTGGTCCAATGAAAAAACGTAAGTTTTGCCATCATCTTTGATTTCCCATGACTTGGCGAGCTGTCCTTGGGTGGTGCCATCCTGAGAGACACTTACAAGTCCCTGGCTAATTTTACTGCGAATGTCGCTAGGGAAAGTTTCGAGATTGTATTTGCCTACCCGCCCAATACGAAGTGTTTGTTTGGGGGTGGGGATGTAGCGGGCAGAGAGAAAATAAATCAATATACCTAGGAGCACGATCCCGGTAGTGCGGATAATGATGGGCAGATGTCTAGCAAGGAAGCCTTGGGATACCCAGTAATAGCGACGAATTGCTTTGAACATATTTGTTATATGGCGTTGGCTATAGCTAAAGCAACAAAGAATATCGAAAGCAAGATGGTGCCGTAGAATAAGGTTTTTTCTACTCCCCTTTTGGCATGGTAGTTGTTGGAACCACCAAAGACTGCTGACATACCCGTACCTTTGGCTTGCAGGATCACGAATAAGATCAAGATTAAAGAGATGATAATTTGCGCGATGAGTGTAAACATTTAGTTATCTGCTTGGAAAAGCACTCCGATAATTGAGTAAGTAAGACTCATGAGTAAGGAAGCCAAAACCAATGTCCAGAAGAGCGAGAGATGCCCAGGAGGTAGGGATAAAAAGACCGAACTAATAGCACCATAATCAAATGAGGTAATGCGGATGCCGTGGTAGGCTAGATCAAAGAGATAGAGAGTCAAGACGTTGGTGAGCCAGCGAAAAAGTCCTAGAGTCAAGAGATTGATTGGTAAAAGCAAGAGTTTGATAATTGGGGTGAGTAAGGCATTAAAAATCACAAATACTATCGAAGCAATCAGGTATGCCGACCACGTTTGGTCAAGATGTAGTCCTGCCAAAAAGTAACTAGCTACATAGAAGCTGGCA
>CAZBML010000113.1:0-2415 GCA_964493295.1 uncultured Pseudomonadales bacterium
CGGTCGCGGGCATGGTGCGCAGAGTCCAGGTAGAGGTAACACCTGCTGGACTCGATGCGGCGATCGTGCCACTAGTTGAGCTGACCGCGACCACCAAGTTGTTGCCATAACAAACTGCTTGCCAAGCAGATGACTGGACAATGGTGGCCGTGACCCAAGTGGCGATACCAGTCGCTTGGGTTTGGTAGGTGGCAGAGCCGGTGGGGAGTGCTACAAAATTGATACCGCCGGACATGGCAAAGGCATCGTCGACATTGATAGAGCGGTCTATGGTAATTGAAGCCATGGAACTATTGTACGACAAAAAATCCCGCCGAAGCGGGATTTTGGAGGATGAGAATTAAAATTGTTTTACTCTTCTTTGATTGCTTGAGTTAAGTCTTTGGCGGCTTTTTTGATCTCGACTTTGGATTCACCTAGATTCTTGCCCATTTTGGGGAGGAACTTGGCGCCAAAGAGTACGAGGATCACGACCGCGATGATAATGATTTCGGTGGTGCCTAGATTACTAAACATAGTTACTCCTTCTTGTCTTCTTTACTAGCTTTGCGGAACTCCTTGATTGACTCGGCAATGCCGCGCATCAATTCGGGAATTTTCTTCCCACCAAATAAAACGATGATCAGAAGGGCAATGATCACTATTTCGGTGGTACCAATGTTTTGAAACATGTGACCTCCTTTTTATATAATAATTAAGTTGTAGTCTTTTTGTGATTGTCAGTCAAGGCCTTCTCGAGCTCGGCTTTGGCTTTTTTGAGTTCTTTGCCGGACTGGCCCAGGCCACGCGCTAACTCGGGCAGTTTTTTGCCGCCAAAGAGAACTAGGAGGACAACGGCAATAATGATGATTTCGGCGGTGCCTAGATTTTTGAACATATTATTTACACTTTCTGATTTAATAGTAGCGTGATCTCAAAAAGAAGTAAAGGGGGGACCGAGAGGAGTGCCAGAGAAATGATGTCGTTGGGGGGTAGGAAAGCGACGAAGATGAGGATCGCGGCGTAGATGTAGCGGCGGGAGCGTTGTAGCAGAGAGAGTTTGATAAACTTGAGGCGCAAGAGGGCGGTCAAGATGATCGGGAGCTCGAAAATGATGGCCAGCGAGATGCCGGTCATGAGGATCTGCGAGAAAAAGTGGGAGATATCCCAGAGATTGTTGACAGAAAATTCGAGGGTAGTCTGGGAGTAGAGAGTGATGATGAGCTGGATGATCCAGGCGCCAAAGGAAAAGCCAACCACAAACAAGACGACGGCAGTGGGGTAGAGCCGAAGCAAAAGGTTGAATTCTTTGGGTGAGAGGGCGGGGCGCACAAAGGTCAAGAGATGGTAGCCTAGGAGTGGGAGCGCGAGGACGAGCCCAGTGAGGAGACCGGTGTTGACGGCCAGATCGATAAACTGGTAAGGACTAGTGAGGACGAGATTGATCCCGTCCATTTTGAAGAGGCGCATGATGAAACCGAGGATTTTTTGGTAATAAATAAACCCGATGACTCCTCCTGTGAGGAAAGTGAGGAGGACATGGAAAAGCTTGGTTTGGAGCTCTTTGAGGTAGGGTGTGTATTTGATGATGGCGGTGTCGAGCTGTGAGAGTTCTGCTGGCATGTGTTTATATTAGCCGAATTAGCCATATTTGGCGAATAAGGCTAATGAACTATTTTTTGATGCTGGCGAGACCGGCTTTGTTTCTGATGACCTGGAGCATGCGTCCGGCAGTGCCTGAGACGTTGTGGGAAAGCATGACTTCTTCCCAGACAGCGGCGGGGATTGTGACGTCGAGGCCGGTCATGAGGCGGTCGTGCTCCTCGGTGGTAAGGGCCGAGCCACCGGAGGTGACGATGGTCGAGGCGGCAGACTGAACCAATTTGACTTGCACCCCGGGAGTATAGGCGATAGGGTTGCCCCCGAGTCCGCCCACGATGTTGCCACCTTTGATCTCTGCCTGGTAGTTGCCTTCCCAAAACTTGATTTGCCAGTCGGGGTAGAGATTGACAGTGATGCCGGTCAAGACCCCGCCACCCAAGCTCTCTTTGCCACTAGCGTCGGCGATCTTGGCGTAGGCTAGTCCCCGATGGGCAAATTCCTCGGTGCGGATGGCGTTTAGTAAATCCTGGATCACGACCGAGGTTTGGGGGGAGGTGACGGAGATGATTTGGGTGTGGAAGTTGAATACGAGTGCCATATTTTTTGATTATATATGATTATAGGGATGCGTATAAATAAAAAAACTGCCGAACGCAAATTTTGTTGTAGTAATCCTCGTTTATATTTTCTGTTTTTGTGACGCTTCGGCATACGCCGAATGCACTACAATGCACAAAAAACATAATCTCGGATTACTCTATGTATATTAAAACTATGTCACGATGGAGTCGGCGGTACGGATGGCGGCGGTCGAGTAGCCGGTCGAGGTGAAAC
>CAZBML010000114.1:0-2267 GCA_964493295.1 uncultured Pseudomonadales bacterium
ACTTTCCTGGAAAAAAGTCGAAACTTTAACTGATGAATCGATGTATTATCCTAAACCAGATTTATCAAGTTATCCGCCTGTCCCTGACCAAATTGTATTTGAAGATAAAGCTGGATATTGCAAGACAGTCATGTTAAACGAGCGAGTAATGCAGTTTTTAGGTTTTTGGGTGGGAGATGGATTTTCTAACACCTCTCACCAAATGGAGAGAATGGGGATTGTCTGTAATGCCAAGCACACAAAGATGATTAAATTTTATGAAGAAATTGTTACTACTGAGTTACATATTACTCAACTCAGACATGAGAAACGACCGGGAGCTGACGTTCTGTACTGGCGAGATCCTGTCATGAGACAGTGGTTGTGTGACAATTTTCGTGGAGAAAAGGAGAGTGGTAAGACAATCCCCGAATGGTTCTTGGGATTGGATAAAAAAAGATGGGAAGCATTTTTGCTGGGTTGGAAACAGGCTGATGGTGCTGATAAACAATCTGGTGGGTATGCAATTGTAACTAAGGAGCGACAGTTAATTGCTAGAGGACAGATGATTTGCATGAGTCACGGAATAGTAGCCGGCGTCAGAAGAATTAGGAATCATGCTCAAAATGGCAAAGATAAGACTTATTATGAACTGATTGTGCCAGGTACAGCGAAGTACTTTCAGGAATTTGAGGATGGATTTTTAATTAAAATATTACATCTTACTGAGTTAAAGAAAAACTTGAATCATCGCGTGAAGCTATATGATATTCAGGTGGCGGTGGATAAGAGTTTTTGTACCTCACTTGGTAGTTTACATAACTGTCAGATACATTTTTCGCGTAGCGAAAAATCAGGAATCAGGAATCAGGAATCAGGAATCAGTCAGAGTAGTATGTTTGGGGAGGAGGAGGTAAAACCAGAGTTTTGGGTGAGAAGCTTTACCCGTAACCTGGACGAGTCGTCAGAGCAGTTCCCAGAACTAGGTCAGATAGGTGAGCAAATCTTGGCGGATGAAGTGATCCTCGACTCCGAAGCCGTGGGTTATGATCCAAAAACTGGAGCAAACGTGCCATTCCAGCTCACGATTACCCGCAAAAGGAAGCACGGGGTGGTCGAGGCCCAAAAAGATGTCCCACTGCGCTTTAACGTGTTTGACATTATGTATCTCAACGGGCAAAGCTTGATCCATTTACCACTCAAAGAAAGACGGGCAATTTTGGAAAAAACCATACAACCTGGAGCAGTATTGGCGGTTGATCCGTATCTAGAAACCGAGGATCCAGGTGAGTTGCGCGAGTACCATAGGGCACAGCTCAAAGCTGGTTACGAGGGCGCACTAGTTAAGCAAGTGGAGGGGGCATATATGCCAGGGCGCACGGGGTTTAACTGGGTCAAATTTAAAGAAGCCGAGGACTCGCGAGCTAAACTGTCCGATACGATAGACGTGGTAATCATGGGCTATTATCTAGGCAAGGGGAAGAGGAGCGAGTTTGCCCTAGGAGCATTCCTTGTAGGCATTAGGAAACAGGAATCAGGAAATAGCGAGATAGTGACAGTAGCTAAAGTGGGAACTGGGATAACCGATCTAGTTTTTGGGGAACTAGGGGAACGGTTAGAGAAGGTAAAAATCCTAAATCCTAAATTCCAAACCGTAGATAAATCTAAAATCCTAAATTATAACGACCAAACAATGGTGGTGCCAGAGACTCTCACCCCTGACGTGTGGGTGGAGCCAAAGGTGATCGTGGAGGTGGCGGCAGATGAGATCACGGTGTCGCCGACTCACACAGCAGGTTATGCCCTGCGATTCCCCCGGTTAGTCAAGTTTAGAGACGACAAAAATGTAGAGAATATTACGACCTTGGACGAAATCGTAGCCATGAGTAGTATATAGTGATTCTATGCAGAGATTTTATGTGAATGGGATGTTGCGGTCGTTAGTTTTTGCGCTGGTTTCGATCTTTACCCCAGTTTATTTGTATAAAATAGGTTTGAGCGAGTGGGGGAGTCAGCAGGATGGACTGTTGCTCGTGTGCGGATATTATATTTTGACTAGGGCGACAACTCTATTGTTTGTCGTGCCAATCTCGTGGGTGATAGAGAAAATTGGGTTTCGCCATAGTATGGCCACGTCACTCTTGATTTTAATTGGGAGCTTTGTGGCACTCTTGATGGCAGAGCACAACCCATGGCTGATTGCTGTGGCCGGCGTAGCGGGTGGGATGAATATCCCGTTTTACTGGGTCGCAAGAAATAGTGCCATCTCTCAAGATAGCAACTCTAAA
>CAZBML010000115.1:0-2152 GCA_964493295.1 uncultured Pseudomonadales bacterium
TCATCCTCACGTCGCCCAACTGTGGGAGCCTTATCGCAATGGGTACATATTCTACAGTTTGGGTGACTATTACTTTAGCCACCAAAATAGCTCCAAAGATCCGAGCTTTGGTATATTAGTTGAGATGACCTATCATCATCATTTATCTAAGCCTCGTATCACTTATCTCAAAAATGGACGTCCAGACAGGCAAAAAAATCTCCTCCTACAGCGATATCTAGAGCAAAGTTCCAACATCTTCAACTCCTCATCCATAATTGATTTGATCACCTATCAACATCACAAACTTTTGAGGATTAGGTACAAGCAATTTTTGACTCAGTTTTTTGGTCAGACGATTGACTTTCATCTTTCACCCTTCCACTTTCGTATCAATAACGGTTTTCTACGCTTGTGTCGACTATTGTTCTATAATCCATCTCATCAAGAAGTAATGCGCTCCGCTCTAAAGTGGTTATTCCACAAGAGAGAACTAGAGCCCAATCTAAAGATACAAAGATTATTAGCAAGATATCTGTACAAACTCTCATGAAAATCATTATTATAGACACTTATTATCCTGGTTTTCTCCACTCATTTTGGCGCACTCATCATTCACTCAAATCCAAGTCCTATCTCACTCAGCAGAGGGCCTTGCTCAGCGCATGTTTTGGCACCTCTGATTACTACTCATACAACCTCAAAAAGCTGGGCCACCAGGCAATAGATATCGTGGCCAACGATCAGGTATCTCAGTTTACTTGGGCCAAGGAGCACCACCTCACAATCAAACAAAATTTATTATTAGATAGGTTGCGTCGTCTACCCTATGCCTACAAAATCCTGGGTAGGTCTAGCTGGGTAGACCAAATCGTCCTCTCCCAAATAGATGAGTACCAGCCGGACGTAGTTTATCTCCAAGATTTGAGTATCTTGACCCCAAAGACTCTTCAATCTATCAAAGCAAAAGGTATTTTACTTGTCGGCCAGATTGCCTCTCCACTACCGAGCGTAGCCAACCTGAAAGAATTTGCTTTGATTCTCACTTCTTTTCCCCACTACGTCAAGCATTTTCATGAGCTGGGCATCGACTCCGAGTATTTCAAGATTGGTTTCGAGTCACGCTTGCTAGACAAAGTTAAAACCAACAAGCGGATCTACGACGTATCGTTTATCGGTAGTTTCTCGCCCTACCACTTAGCCGGTACCAAAATCCTCGAATCGCTAGCCTCACGGATCCCCATTCACGTCTGGGGCCAAGGTCTCGAGTTTTTGTCTCCAAATTCACCACTCCGCAAGCATTATCACGGTGAGGCCTGGGGGAGTGAGATGTACAAAATCTTGGGTGCGAGCAAAATCGTGATCAATAGACATATTAGTTCCTCTGCTAACTACGCCAACAACATGCGCCTCTACGAATCAACCGGGATGGGTGCCATGCTCATCACCGATGCCAAGGATAACTTGGGCGAGTTATTCACACAGGGCAAGGAGGTCGTCGCCTACCATGGTAGTCAGGACTTGGTTTCACTTATACAATACTACCTAGCTCATCCTCGTCTGCGTCAAAAGATTGCGACTGCCGGACAGCATAGAACCCTACGGGACCACACCTATCAAAAGAGAATGCAAGAATTAACAGCGATCTTGGAGCGTTACCTATGAATGACAACCGCCGCTACCATTTTGGACCCAACTCGATTGCTAATCGTGATGAATATCAGGTGATCGCCGATCTTATCGTCAAGCCGCGGGCCAAAGTTATCGATTTGGGCTCGGGTGACGGTTCGCTCCTTTTACTGCTCAAAAACTTCAAGCAAGTGAGGGGAGAGGGCATCGAAATAACCCAGTCGGGTGTCAAAGTCTCGCTTGGCAAAGGACTCAAAGTGAGACAGGGCAAAATAGATGCTGTTCTCCCATACAAGGATAAACAATTCGATTACGCGGTCTGCAACGTAACCCTTCAAATGGTCATGTATCCAGAAATTCTCTTGCGAGAAATGCAGAGGATTAGCCAGTACCAAATCATTACTTTCCCCAACTTTGCCTTTATCCTCAATCGCTTGGAACTGCTCCTCAAAGGACGCATGCCCAAAACCATGATCCCTGGATATGATTGGTACTCAACTGGCCATATCCACCAGCTCTCAATCCAAGATTTTCGTGATTTTTG
>CAZBML010000116.1:0-2022 GCA_964493295.1 uncultured Pseudomonadales bacterium
ACAGAGAAAGCAGTTTACTCGGTAGCGGTTCGTTTGTCACAGAGGGTCTTTTAAATGGTCAATATAAAAACAAATCTACTCAAAAATCGGCAGACGCTGAGCGAGAAAGACTACCAGCAGGAGAGAAAACTGTTGCGCTACTCGATCTTTGGGCTGATATTGGTAATCATTGCTATTGTGTCGATGTCGATGTGGAGCTTAGTACTAAGCCGACAACTATCGGGGATCGAGACCAAACTGCTCTCGGCGACAAAAGAAATGCAGGGCTTGACCCAGGCTAGTGCCCAACAAGTTTACCTCAAAAGCCGCCTCAAGCTTGTAACCGGGTTTTTGGCTGATCGTTCGCTGACCCGCGAGTCGCTCCAGAAAATTTTTGCCACCAGTATTGCTGGGACGCACGTGACTGGAGTGGGATTTGAGGAAGACAATATCTTGAATGTACAGTATACGACGGACACAGTGGGGGCTCTAGGTAAACTACTGAGCTATTACCAGGGAGATACTGAGTACTTTACCCAGGCTATTAGTCGTGGATTGACAAAGAACAAGGATGGCACCTACCAGATAAATTTGGCTTTGACACTGCCTAAGGGAGGGAAATAGGTATGTGGATAGTGCGACACAAATTGATGGCGATGGCCGGTGGCCTGACTTTTTTGATCGTGATCCTGCTGGCTTTGGTCGTGTTCCCGCTGTACCAAAATGCGACCAAACTGCTTGCCAAAATCGAAGTAAAATCCACAGAACTAGAGAGTATAACCAACAAAGTATCTTTGTTGTCAAAGCTGGATCCCAATGTGCTCGCGGAGAGAGTGAGTGTGCTAGATAGTGCCCTGCCACCACGTAAGGACGTGCTATTGTATCTAGCCTCGATTGAGGGTTTGTCCAAAGAGCTAGGACTGACCTTTGGCGGACTATCACTAACCCCGGGTGACCTAAACGAAGCTAGTGGGTCCGCCAAGAAAGTCGCCAAGCGAGAAGTAGGTCTGCAAAGCCTAGAGACCGAGATCAAGATGCGAGGCGGGGAAGAGAATGTCTACGTATTTTTGCGCTCGATCGAGAATGTCTTGCCTCTCATGCAAATCAAGGATATTAAAGTGGCAATTTTGGGCGGGGATCAATATAGCTTGACTTTGACACTAGGGATGCTGTGGGCCCCAAACTCGACAGTTGATGTCAAAGGTCAAGTAACTCTATTTGGACAAGAAGAAGAAAAATACTTTACCCAGCTCTCGGAGTTCCGCAAATTTGATTCTATTAGTGGGAATCTAGCTGAACAACCAAGTTTGGCTAAGGACGATCTGTTTGCCCCGTTTGAAGCGAGTAGTCCTATACTTCTACCGTAATGCTACCGTCGTCTTGAGTTACGCTCTCCAATGGTGCGGCAACTGTTTCACTTGGTTCTGTAGTGTCTACTGCGACTGGCTGAGCATCGTTTTCGGAGACGACCGAGATACGGATGTGGACCCCGCGCTGGATAGCGATTACACGCATGATGGTGCGAATAGCTTTGATAACTTTGCCTTCTTTGCCAATAATACGACCGACATCGGCTGGATTGACCGTGACAATGTAGTTGGTGGTTCCCTCTTCTTCTTGGACATCGATTTTGACATCATCTGGGGTGGTGGTGATGTTTTTGAGGATAAAAGCTAATATATCTTGCATGGAGACTCCTTAGATATTGTAATAAGTATTTAGGAATAATTGATTATTCATTGTTTATTTGGTGGAGTTGCGTTTGACCAGACTGCGGACAGTGTCGGTAGGACGAGCCCCTTTGGTGAGCCAGGACTGGTAGCTTTTGGAATCGAGCCGGAATTCTTTGTTCGCGCTCAGGGGATTGTAGTAACCGATTTCGGCTGTTGGGCGGGTACCGGAGTTGGTTTTGTCTTCGACCACGACAATGCGGTACTGTGGCTGACCTTTTTTGCCGATCCGAGCGAGTTTGATTTTTAGCATATTTGTGTATTGTATCAGGAATGAGTAATCATCTCAAGAGTGTTTTTGGCGGCATCTTCT
>CAZBML010000117.1:0-2007 GCA_964493295.1 uncultured Pseudomonadales bacterium
ATCCAACTCTTCACATTTCCTACTCGCAAGGATCGGATACCATTTATCCACATTCGTGAAAAACTATAGGACATGTCGTGAAAAGCCTATAATTATTATAGGACAACTAGGAATACTATAGGACTCCCCCTCCCCTCACCTAGTCCAACCAAAAAAAACCGCTCCGATCACTACCGTAAATACGATCGCCGCAAACCCTAAATATTCCTGGATTGTCCGGGCAAACAATCTCCCTTCCAAATCGTGTTGGAACAGACCGAGTATTACATACATTCCCATGGCCAAAACTACGCTAGCCAGCGGGACACTGATTAACCAAAACGACAACACAAGAGCTAGTTCGCTCACCACGACTGCTCCAACGAGCGCATAATAAAACTCTCTCTTAATTGTGTTAGATACTACATACGACCACACGCCCTGCCAGAAGATAGGTAGTGATACCGCAAAGACAAGCAGTGATACTAGCCACCCTGCTACGTGCAAAGAAAAAATTACGTGATACAAAAAGGCACTAGTCAAAATCGATAGGATAAATCCGACGGCCCTGGCCGCACGGAGCAATTGAATCGTCCTAATCGACGCAACCGCAAAAATATTTACTGTCAGCAAAAGACCATACATCGAAATGGCAAACAAGATCAGCACAATCGCCCTGGTAATGATTGCCTGTGGGAGTAAAAAATAAAATAACCCGACAGAGACTGGGTAGAGAGTAGGTAAAATCAAGTTGACTACCCAGTTTACTCCACGCAGATCTTTAAGTAGCGACCAAGCGGTCAGTAGATATGCCGCTACGCCAAAAAAAGCAATTGCACTATATCTAGACTCGACAGGTAGTTTTTGGACTAGTAGTAAGCCAAACGACAGGAGGATTGATACCAACAAGAACTTGCGCCGTTTAGTCATCCCACTCTTATCCCAGATTTGCATAAACCTCCTGCACGTCGTCATAATCCGCCATTATTTCCAAAAAGCTCTCTACTCTCGCCGAGTCCTCAACCACGACTACAACTTTAGGTCGATATCCTATTGTGCCCCCTACTGTCATACCTTTACTTTGGAGATACTTGATTACACTGTGCATCGATTCTGGCAAAGTATACATTGTCGATCCGCTCTCCTCGACAACCACATCGCTCATCCCGAGGTCAATCAGCTCTAGTTGGAGCTCTTCGTCGATTGAGTCTGGGGTATGAACTATGCCACACTTGTCAAACATATGCATCACACTACCTTGTTCACCCATGCGCCCTCCGTGCTTTTCCATCAGAGTCCTGATTTCTGCCACAGTACGGTTACGACTATCAGTTACTACTTCCAAAATAACCATCACTCCATCTGGACCAAAGGCCTCAATTATCAGTTCCGAGAGTTCATCGCCCGCTTTGCCCAGGCCCTTATCTATTGCTCGGTCTATATTCTCTTTGGGCATATTGACTGCCCTAGCTTTATCTACTGCTAGGCGGAGCGAAAAATTCATATCCGGATCACCCACTCCCCCGCCTTTTTTTACAGCAATAGTGATATCTTTTGCCATCTTGGTAAACACGCTCCCCTTGACCTTGTCATTCGCCGCTTTTTTGTGCTTGATCGTGCTCCACTTACTATGTCCTGACATACCTACATTCTATCACTAGGTGAGAAATCATATCAGACAGTCTTCACTAATTTTTTCGAAATACGAGCATCTATTCAAGGAAAATTTGCGCGACGCGAAGCAGACAAACAAATTTTTCCTGAAAGTAGCGCAATCCTGAGACAAAAATTACTGTGGAGAGTGTCTAATATACAACTTTATGACCCATTGACAAACGTCCTCATTCTCCCGATAATGAGCCGATCAATGCATGACCTACACGACAAAGCCATTCGCGCAGCCTTGACTGGAGACTGGGAGCTTGCTGTCGAGCTCAACCTCGAGATTCTCTCTGACTTACCACAAAATATCCCCGCTCTCAACCGCCTAGGCCGTGCCTACACTGAGCTAGGTCAAAAAGATGCCGC
>CAZBML010000118.1:0-1994 GCA_964493295.1 uncultured Pseudomonadales bacterium
ACATGCACAATATTGGGGGATTATGAGCCTGCCCTATCTCACATATCCCCCAATATTAAGCACGTATTGTTATTACGCAACTCAAGCAATTATAGGTCAAAGCACTACAGGTAGTGTGTAAGATATAGTCTTACACACAAAATGTAGCTTGACGCTTATCTACCCTAGTGTTAAAGTTCTAGTACGCTTGTGTAGGCATTGAAACATCTACACTTCGTTTTGAATAAGAGCATTGCTACACGTGATCCCGGTCAAATGGTGAATCAGCGGTAGGAATGCTCTTTTCGTTTCTATTCACTTTTTAAGGCTTCTAGAGAACAATATTCAAAACTATACCTGGAGCTATTTTCGTGAAACTCGAAATTAGACGGGTATGGGCGGAAATATAACACCTCTGGTAGCAATAGTCAACCTATAACTTTTACACACATCCATGTCCACCTATCCCATATAAAAATTAGCTCTGGATTTTACGCAATTTTCGACTTTGTGGATAACTCACTAAAAAGTATTCTCTCCACTTAGAAAACTTCCCGACGCAAATTTTTATCTCAGGTACATGCGACGTAGTGCCTGTAATTTCGAAAAAATTTCATCGTGAAATTTTCCAAACATCTTGAAAATATAGATAGCGTCTGGATTGGTTCGCGTGGATCAAGTTGCAAAATTTACGCAGGCCGGGTAGGCCGAGTTTGAGGTCGCTGATTCACCAGAATCAGATAGACCGTTTTTGCGGTTGAGACATGCAAACCAAGAAAGACCACAACTTACTTCAACTGTTGAACAATTTCACTAACTTTTTTAAAACTATCTCTCGAGTAAATCTTCGTATACCCAAGCTTAGTGGCCTCTTTCATGCGTTTCTCACCCCACGACACCGATCTAATCTCTCCGAGCAACCCAACCTCACCCATCGCCACCGCTTTTTTTGCTAGCGCCTTGCCCGTGGTCGAGCTCGCGACCGCGAGACAGATGGCGAGGTCGATCGCTGGCTCTTTGACCATGAGTCCGCCCGTCACTTTGACAAACACATCTTTGTTGCCAATCGGCAGTCGCGCATATTTCTGTAGCACCCCTAGGAGTATCTGCACTCGTCGCACATCCACCCCCTGAGATACTCTCCTGGGCACCGGGAGCTCCGACTCCACAACAAGAGCCTGCACCTCGACTAGCACTGGTCTTGTACCTTCCATAATCACCGTTATGGCCGACCCGACTGCGCCTTCTTCTCGCTCTGAAAGGAAAAATTCACTGGGGTTTGCTACCTCGGTGAGGCCCGACTCGACCATCCGGAATACTCCAACCTCGTCCGTCGCGCCAAACCGATTCTTTTGGGTGCGCAGGAGTCGCAGGTCATAGTATCTATCACCAGTTAGCTCAAGCACAGCATCGACCATGTGCTCTAGTACTTTGGGTCCCGCCATCTCGCCGTCTTTGGTCACGTGCCCCACTAGCACGACCGGCACATTTTTACTTTTGGCATAGCCAATTAGTCGCGCTGTACACTCGCGGATCTGTGAGATCGACCCCGCCAGTCCCGGCAAGTCAGATGAATAAAGTGTTTGCACAGAATCAATGATTACTAGGGACAAATCTAGCTTATTAATACTCGCGATAATCATGTCTACATCCGTTTCCGCCAGCATCTGCATCCCTATCTCCTCTCTTCTTTCTCCTTTCTCCTTCCCTAGCCTCCCCACCCTCAGCTTTACTTGTCCTGGACTTTCCTCCCCACAGATGTAGGCGACCCTGTCTAGTCGCATGGCCAGTTGAGTAAGTAGTGTACTCTTTCCGATTCCAGGTTCCCCTATCATCAAGATAACTTCACCCGGCACAATCCCACCTCCGAGCACTCTGTCCAGCTCCCCTATCCCCGTTTGCCGCCGACTGACTGCCCCAACCTCTATCTCGCTCAGTTTCTGCAATTTGCTCCCACTCCTAGTTCCTAATTCCTGTTTTCTATTTCCTCTCGTAGAAACAACTGCTTCTACGAG
>CAZBML010000119.1:0-1977 GCA_964493295.1 uncultured Pseudomonadales bacterium
TTCCAGAATTTAGCTACCTATCACACTGAAAGAGAACATGATCATACAGTTGTACTCAAATTTGTTGAGGCAATAGAAGAAGAGGAATTAGTTTCAGAAGATATTAGGTTTTTGCCAGGGCTTACAATTGATTTGATCGAACAAATAATTGTGAGAACGGGGTAAGTTTGTAATTTCCTGGTAGAATAATTGGATATGCAATTTGACGTCAATTATTCCAAACTGAAGAACGGGGTGCGGGTACTCACTGTCCCGATGGCTGGGGTAGAGTCCGTGACGGCCATGATCTTGTGCAAGACAGGCTCGCGCAACGAGACATTGCCTCAGGCAGGCATTTCGCACGTTTTGGAGCACATGGTGTTTAAAGGGACGACAAAGTATCCGAGTCCCATGGCGATCGCCGAAGCGGTCGATTCTATTGGTGCCGAGCAGAACGCCTTTACCAGCAAAGAATACACGGGATACTACATAACTAGTGCGGCGCAACACCTAGGGCTGACGTTGGATATCCAGAGTCAAATGCTGACTGCACCACTACTGCCCCAGGACGACCTAAACCGCGAGCGCGAAGTGATCGTAGAAGAGATCAATATGTACGAAGACCAGCCGATGAGCAAGGCGAATGAAGAGTTCGAGAACCTCATGTACGGTGGATCTAGTATGGGGCGGATGATAATCGGCACCAAAGAGACGGTACGGGCGACTACGAGCCAAGATCTGCGCCAGTACATGAATAGGTGGTACCGCGGGAGCAATATGCTGGTCGTGGTCGCGGGGAAGATTAATGATTTAGGATTTAGGATTTATGATTTGATTGAGGAGAAGTTCGGGGGGATGGACAGTGGGAAGATGGACAACTATAAAACAAAGGCTAGTTACGGCAAAGCCGAGGCCAGGCACTTTAAGAAAAAAACGGAACAAGCACATTTTTATCTGGGAGTACCAGGGTTGTCGATCAATGATCCGCGCCGATATGCTCTGCAGATGGGGCAAGTGGTGCTAGGTGGGGGGATGAGCTCGCGTCTCTTTAATGAGATCCGCGAAAAGCGTGGCCTGGCATATTATGTCAAAGCCGACCTGGACTCGAACTTTGATTGTGGGTATCTAGGGGTGAGAGCAGGGGTCAAACTAGAAAAACTCGGGGAGGCCATGGCAGTCGTAAAGGAAGAGATGCTCAAACTGGCAGAGACGATTACGCAGGAGGAGCTCGCAAAAGCAAAGGACTACATCCTGGGGCATTTGCCGTTGTCGCTAGAGGGATCGATGGATATCGCCCAGTTTTATGGGATGAGAGCACTGGTGATGGATGAGATCCGCCATCCGGACGAGGTAGTGAAGCGAGTGAGTAGTGTCCAGCTAGATGAGGTAAAAAAGGTATTAAGCGAGCTCGTGAGCGAAAAATTGATCCGGTCTGTAGTTGTGGGACCGAGGGGGAAGTAGAATAAAAGGTGACGATAAATAAGTCAGAACTATTTCTTCTTTGTCGCACTACCGCTAGTGTTCCTTTCATCGTCGAGAGACTTCAGGATTTCACGGAGCGATCTCGCCGAAATTATTCTTAGACGTAACGCTTGAGCGATACTTCTCAGATCCGGGATACGACTTTCGGTTTTTCCACCATTAATTCTGGCTTGTGGGTCGCTGGTGAGGTTGTTGAGTGCCTCTATCTCTGCTGGTGTAAGTTCTGGTGTAATTTCTGATGGCATTGTCTTTTTTAAAAGTTTATTTATCCCATAAATGAAGATATAGACGAGCTACTGCACGCCTAATGCTAGCTTTCTCCTCTGCGGCACGTGCTACTGCCAGATCATGTAGAACACTCCGGTTTAGTGTACGTTCTGTGTTTGTTGCGATTTTTGCTCGAAGTTCTTGATTCTGATTAGCCTTTCTGGCGGCTATTTTTTCAGCTAATTCTTGTGCCCTTCCAGTTTCTTCTGGTGGTACAGTGGGTAATTCACTAGTTTTGAATTCCTTAAC
>CAZBML010000120.1:0-1938 GCA_964493295.1 uncultured Pseudomonadales bacterium
CCTTTAAACAATTGCTGGGAGATAACCTCGCAATCTCCTTGGTTACCGCCAGCTCGAAGGGCGACGTTCAGGCGGATGTGGTTGTAGGTACCCAGGCACTCCTTACTCCCAAGCACAAATTCGAGAATATTGGACTCGTCATCGTGGACGAGCAACACAAATTTGGCGTCAAACAAAGAGAATATCTCAGTAGCCTGACTCCTGCTCCCTACGTGCTCATGATGACTGCGACTCCCATCCCCCGTACCCTCGCTATGACCATTTTCTCCAACATGGATATCTCTCGGCTCGACGAGCTCCCCAAAAATAGGCTACCCATCAAAACCTATTTGGTAGGGGAGGAAAAGCGAGATCGAGCCTTCGCCTGGATCAAATCCGAAATTATAAATAATCACAACCAAGCATTTGTCGTGGTTCCCCTGATCGAGGAAGCCGAAGACGACGAGGGCAATAGCAAAAAATCCCTCAAACTCCTCGAGACCGATCTCAAAAAACGTTTCCCAGGGTTAATCATCGACATCATGCACGGCAAAATGAAGGATACAGAGAAAACCGAGCACTTGCGCGCGTTTCGCGACGGAATTACTCAAATCCTGGTTGCAACCAGCATGGTTGAGGTGGGGATCGATATCCCTGGTGCCAATATTATGGTCATCGAGGACAGCGAACGTTTTGGTCTCGCCCAGCTCCACCAGTTGAGGGGTAGGGTGGGGAGGGGATCAGCCCAAGGGTATTGTTTATTGTTTGTAGGGGTGGACCCCCGTATCCACCCGAAACCATACGAACGTATCAAATATTTTACACAGGAGTCAAACGGAGAAAAACTTGCCATGTATGATCTAGACAATCGTGGACCCGGCGAGCTTTACGGCGAGTCCCAATCCGGCTTCTTCTCTCTCCACTTTGCCTCGATCTACGATACTGCTTTATTGAAAGAAACCTACGAAGCTGTTAGAATACACTCCATATGACACCACTACCAAAACGCAAATGGTCCACACGCCGCCAAGGCAAGAGACGAGCTAGCATCAAACTAGTACTTCCCAAGCTCGCGAAATGTACTAACTGTGGGCAAATGAAAAAATCCCACACTGTCTGTACCAACTGCAACCAATAAATGAAAACCTCATCTGATCCTAGACACAAAAAGCGCGAACTCAAAGTCGCCAAGTTGTTCGGCCAAAGTTTTATCCCTGGATTCACCACTGACTTCGATACAACAATCGCTCTTGCCGCACCAGATTGGCCCCTAACCAGTATCAACAAGATTGATCTCGCCATTTTGCGCGTAGCTACCGAGGAGATATTAACTACCGCAACTCCCGCCAAAGTAGTGATCGACGAAGCTGTCGAGATCGCCAAAAAGTATGGCGCAGAAAACTCCTCTAGCTTTATCAATGGGGTTCTTGGTACGATATTAAAAAACAAACAATCCATATGAAACAACAGCTAAACGCCCTCCTAACTACTTTAGGTATCGTAGTCAAAGATGAACACTTGATCCAAAACTCCTTTGTGCACCGTTCTTACCTAAACGAGTCCAAAGAATTCGAGATGTCCAACGAGCGACTCGAGTATCTGGGAGACGCAGTGCTCGAGCTAGCCACCTCCCATTTCCTCTACAATACCTACCCAGATTTCCAAGAGGGCATGCTGACCAATATGCGCGCCGCTTTAGTCCGCACGGAGTCCCTCGGTGATACCGCCGAAACGCTCGGTTTTGCCAAACTACTTTTGATGAGTAAAGGCGAAGAAGCCACGGGTGGGCGCAGTAATCGCTCGATCTTAGCAGACACCTTCGAAGCCTTTTTAGGTTCCATCTATCTCGATCAGGGCTACGATGCATGCGTCAAACTCCTAAGTGAGCATTTATTTGTCAAAGCAGAAACCGTCCTCAAAACCGCCACCTACAAAGACAACAAATCTGTTCTCCAAGAA
>CAZBML010000121.1:0-1917 GCA_964493295.1 uncultured Pseudomonadales bacterium
AAAGCGGTCCATATGGGTAGTTTAGCAGAGTTGGATTTTTTCAGATTGAGATAAAAGTTGCTTGTATATAGCTGGTCAACAATCCCTCTAATTAATTTCTTCCCCATATAGACTTCTTTTTTTAGGTTTTCGTTCCAGCTAAGTCCTGGGCCTGTATTGCCCTCGATTAAATAAGGGGTACCAGAGTTGGTTACGATAAAATCTAGCGCGATTAACGCCTTGGTTTTGAGGCTGTCGGCGATGAGGTCTGCTTTTACCCTGATGTTTGGTGGAATCTCACTTTCTTTGATATAGACTGATGATCCACCCTGGTGTTCGTTGCAGCGAAAGTCGCCACTTTTGGGGAAACGGAGGTAGCTGTGAAATAGCTCTCCTCCAAGATAGATCAAGCGGATATCGGCCGGTACTGCGGCATCGTCGTAGATAAACCCACGATCAAACAGTGCAAAGGGCTGGAGGATAAATGAGGTCTTGGGGTTCGCTCGCATTATCTTTTGGATCTCTTTGACGCTGCTACTCTCACTACTGATTTTGTAGACGTGCCAGCCACCAGCACCGTAGCGGTCTTTGAGGATATAGTCATGGCCAAAGTCGCCGGCGAGTATCCCAGTTTTGGCCAAACCTGTGAGTAGAGTAGTGGCTAATTTTATGGCACTAAGCGTGGGTTTGGTTATGGCGACTGTTGGGATAGTGTGAGAGAGGATACTAGTGTGCGTTTTGTTTTTGTCAAAGAATATTTGCGAGATCCGCTCGGGATTGTACGACTTTATACCCATGGAAAAGAAGAGCGATTGGCGGGCTAGGTCTGACTCTTTTTGTGGACTAAATTTGTCGTAGACGACATTACTCTGACACGGCTTATTTATCTTTTGCCATTTCTTGGCGCGGTAGATCCAGTAGCTAGAGCAGAGTCCTGGACCAATAATATCGTTAGAAGTTGAGAATCCTGCGTTAAGTCCGATTGAGCGACAGTAATCTAAAAAGTAGCCATATGCGACATTACATGGACTGTTGATAGACTTTAGAGGAAATGGATGTTTGGCTTTGGATGTGGCACTCCAGGCAGTATTACCGTTGTAGAGGATGAGGAGATCGAGGCGAGTGGCAGTAGTCATAGTGAGAACTGAGACACGACAAAAGGGAGAGTAAGACAATCCAACCAACGAAGTGAGACAATATCCTATATTATAGCACAATCGCCTGGAAATGTGGTGGTATGATTCATTTATATTTGGTATGAGTTCAGAGAATTATATTTTGATGACTTCACCACCCATGTGGCTGATAAAGTTGGTATCGTGGGAAATATAGAGAATGCCACCATGATACGAGAGGAGCGCGTTTTCTAGCTCTTCGATCGAAGGTAGGTCGAGGTGGTTGGTGGGCTCATCAAGGATGAGGAGATTGGGATCACCGATTAACATCCGGATGAGTTGGAAGCGGGCTTTTTGTCCACCAGAGATGTTGCTTAGTTTTAACTTACCATCGCTACTCGGATTGAATAAGTATTGGGAGAGAAGTTTTTTGACTTCGCGATCGTCAATGGTAATACCATGCTTGAGATAGGCATGACTAACCGCCTCCTCGAGAGTGAGGTGAAGAAGTTCCTTGTCAAACTCTTGGTTATATTCGCCGATTTTTATTTTTTTATTGAGCGTGATAGAGCCATCATAGATAGTTGAGGAGCAGGGATGATTTGTATACTGGCTGAGGATAGTTTTGACCAGCGTGCTTTTGCCAGCGCCATTACGGCCTTTGATAAAAAATCGGTCGCCTGAGCCAATACTAAAGTTAATATTTTTAAACAAGGGAGCATCATAACCTAGTGAGAGTTGCTCAATCTTGAGAAGTTGAGAGAGCTTTTCTTTCTCACTCTTTGTTTTGATAATGACATTTTTTTCTTTGAATTGGTGGTAA
>CAZBML010000122.1:0-1912 GCA_964493295.1 uncultured Pseudomonadales bacterium
AAAAGACTGGCATTCGCGGTCGGTCGAAACCTTAGGCTAGTCCAGTCATCGTGATAAGGAGAATATAACAAAATATAACAAAAATGCAAACAAGTCCGATAGTAGGATATACTGAGTTTAATATATAGTCATAAATAATTATTTAGCGAAAGGAATATATGACCAAAGCAAACGACAAAGCAGATAAAACTATAACCCCAAAGAGCGCACTCCAATCAGAAAAACTTCAGGCAATTAAAGTGGCCATGGAGCAGATCGACAAGCAGTTTGGCACGGGTTCCATCATGAAGCTCGGCACCTCTCACCATATGGACATCGCCTCTATCCCCACCTCGGCCATGGCTCTCGACCTCGCCCTCGGTATCGGCGGCTTCCCCCGCGGTCGCATCACCGAGATCTACGGCCCAGAAGCCAGTGGCAAAACAACTGTCTGTCTCCATGTCATCGCCGAAGCTCAAAAAGCTGGTGGCACTGCCGCCTTTATCGACGCCGAGCACGCACTCGATCCTGCTCGTGCCAAAGCCGTAGGGGTCAACTTGGACGAGCTCTTGATTTCCCAGCCAGATACCGGCGAGCAGGCCCTAGAGATTGCCGAGACCTTGATTCGCTCCGGTGCCGTCGATGTCATTGTGGTCGACTCTGTTGCCGCCTTGGTTCCCAAAGCCGAAATCGAGGGGGAGATGGGTGACGCCGTAATGGGTATGCAAGCCCGCCTCATGTCCCAGGCACTGCGCAAACTAACTGGTGCGATCAGCAAGAGTAATACGGTCATGATCTTTACCAATCAGCTCCGCATGAAGATCGGCGTCATGTTTGGCAACCCCGAAACAACTGCCGGTGGCCAGGCACTCAAATTTTACTCTTCGGTTCGTATCGATATGCGCAAAATCGGCAATATCACCGAAGGCGATGCGATCATTGGTTCCCATCACCGAGCCAAGATCGTCAAAAACAAAGTCTCGCCCCCCTTCAAGGTAGCCGAGTTCGATATGACCGCAAATGGTATCTCTCGCTCTGGCGGAGTACTAGACGTGGCCGTCGAAAAAGGTATTATCGAAAAGTCTGGCTCTTTCTTCAAATACAATGGTGAAATGCTCGCCCAGGGTCGGGAAGCCACTAAATCACTGCTCGAAGAAAAGCCCGAGCTCATGAAGAAAATTGAAAAAGAGATTTGGGACAAAATTAAAAAAGTCGAAAAAGAGGAAGCAAAGACCGAGGTCTAATGCCAATAGTCACACGCCTCGTCCAGGGCAAGAAAAACCCAAATAGGGTCAATTTGTACTTGGATGACCAGTTCGCCTTTGCGCTATCGATCGATGAAGTGGCAAAACATAGCCTCAAAAAAGGCTTAGAGCTCACAAATCAGCAAATCGAGTCCTTGAAAGACAACGACGAGACAGAATACGTCTATGCCAAGATCCTCAACTTCCTCTCGTACCGTCCGCGGACAGTCAAGGAGGTGCGAGACAGGCTCCACAAATATGATGTTAGAGACGTAGCCAAGCAAGATCTCCTCATCAGCAAACTAGAGAGCCAGGGCTACCTCGATGATTTAGCCTTTGCACGCTGGTTCATCGACTCCCGCAACAAGAGTCGTCCCCGCTCCAAGCGGCACTTAATTGCCGAGCTCACGAGCAAAGGAGTAAAGCCCGAGATTATCCAGGCCGTTTCAGCTACAATCAGCGACGAGTCAGAGACTATTCTTCGTTTGTTGGACAAGAAACTAGGTGCTCATCGAAACCTAGAAGCCAGCGAAAAACAGAAAATACTGGGCTATTTAGCTCGCCAGGGTTTCGCCTGGGACAAGATCACTGAGGTTGTCAAAAACTGGGAATCAGAGTAGAATGAGACTACCTTTTAAGAAAGATATTACAAAAATACAAAAAACATGACTAAATTTTATTCACTAAGT
>CAZBML010000123.1:0-1839 GCA_964493295.1 uncultured Pseudomonadales bacterium
AAGAATGAAATAGTAGGTTACACATTCCGCGACCTATCCCACTTTGTGGGAGCACAGGTTATGGATAGTTTTGTAGAAGAGTTTAAACGAAGAAATCTGAAGATGCGAGATATTTATAGTGATGAATACAAGGCAAGTGAGCCGGTTGATAATGATTGGGGAGGAAAAATTGAGTCGCGCTACCTGCCAGGCAAAATCCTCGCTATCCCCCACCAGATGGATATTTATGACGACATCGTAACTTTTTATAGCTGGAATGAGGGTGAGGTGTGGGGGACTGAGATCTACAACCCCAAAGTGGCCCAGATGCAGAAACAGTTGTTTGAGCTGGCGTGGGAGAAGGCGAAGAAGATTTAGCGCATGAGGTAGATGGCGATCACGGTGAGGATGGCACCAGCGAGCTTGCGCAGAGGATAATCTTTTTCTTTGAGAATAAGGTAGCCAAAGAGCACTACAAAGGGTGAAGTTGCGGTAACAACTGGCATGACGCTCGTGGCGGGACCCAAGGTGAGTGCTTTGAGCATGCCGGCATAGCCAGCTAAATTGAGGGCGGCCATGACAAAGATTTGCCAGAGAGGGTTGAGAGAGAGCTCGTGCTTGAGCTCGGCAAGCTTAATCCTCGGGAAAAAACTACTGAGTAAAACTGGGGCGAGGAAAGAGAAACTACTAAATGTAGCCACTCCCCAGTATTTGACGTTGACAGTATCAAAGACCCATCCCACAGCTAAAAACACAGCAATTAGCAGACTGTATTTTAAGCCTTTGTCGGAGATAACCTTGTGCCAGGAATGGCCAACAAATAAAAGGAGGTTCGCCGCGATAATGAGCCCCATGCCGAGGAACTTCATGGGGGTGGGCTTTTCTCCCAGGAATATCATCACGAGGACAAAGTTGAGGATGACATCGAGCTTGGTCACGATCGTCAAGGTTGAGGCTTCGGTGTGTTTTTTGGCGAAATACTCGAAGCGCCCAAATAACCCCCAGACCAAAAGTCCAATAATTGTAAAAACAACAACGCGGAGAGTAATGTCGTGAGGGAGAGAAGGATCAAATAGAAATAATGCCGGAGCCAAGATCGTGACAGCGAGATTGTAAATAACGGCGAAGGCCTGGGGGTTGTTCGAGCGGGTGGCGAGATAGCGACCGGCGAGGTCATAGAGAACAAAAGAGATGAGGGCAAAAATAGCCAGGATAAACCAAGACATTTGATTATTATACCTTACAACTATTGCTTGATTTGGTGAGATAGGTAGATAGCAGAGGGTAGGACGAGCACAAGGCCGACAAGAGAGAAATAGCCGAGAGTGGTGCTAACACTCCCCTGCCCCATGAGGTAGCCAACGAGTGGGCCAACCAATGAGATCAAGATGTTGCCTAGGAGCGAGATGGCGGAGAGACTGGTGGCGCGATAGCGAGACTCCAGTTCGACGTTTTGGAGTCTGGCTATGATGGGACTCCGCATACCATCCGACATTTTGCGCAAATAAACACTGGAGACGGCGCCAAACTTGGTTTCGATAAAGGATAGTGCGGATCCAAATGCCTGGAAAAACGTAAGGATGATGGGGATGTTTTTGTCGCCAAATTTAAGTAGAAATGGAATGAGTTTGGTACCAAGAGCGCGGATTAAATAAGTGCCTGAGACTAGGAGAGCTAGCCAGGTGGCGGGAAAGCCTCCTTCGGCCAAGCGAGGCTCATAGAGATACCAGAGTCCGACATAGGCAACAAAATTGATAAGGATAGAAAAGATAGAGACTGCACAAATCCTGGCGTGGCGGAAGATGTGGAGGAAGCCGTCCCAGTTTTGGCGAAGATAGGCTTTGAAATTGATCTTGATGC
>CAZBML010000124.1:0-767 GCA_964493295.1 uncultured Pseudomonadales bacterium
AATCAATGCCATAGCGATAAGCCTGAAGTGACCTGCGTATACCATCAACCGCTCTCTTATCAGTTGTAGAACCGTTTATGTTCGAAGAATAGTTTACTGCTGTGCAATGTCTTCCCACAACGCAGCTTTTACACATGCCATCGGGTTCCTCATCAAATTGGATTACATCTGTATCAGAAAGAGCATATAGCCTTGCAAGATACTTGCCGAGTTCTTCTCCAAAATTTTTTTCATCCCCGTATCCACTACCAACTACATCTTCCCAGTAAGGGTCGTTAAAATTTTCTCCCCAAAAACTTTGCAAACGCATGGCAATATGTAATTGTTTGGCAGATTCTATTGGATCACCCCTTTGCATAAATGCGTCAAGAACTTCAGGCTCATCCCAATGATGTCCCCTAATACTTTCGTTAGGAATCCACATTTCAGGGCTTGTGAATTCAGGCAAACCTACTCTTTCTTCATTTACAAGTCTTGAGAAATTGATAAATCTTTCGAGCATTTGGAGATTATAAATTTTTTTGAGGCAAAAATCAAACTATAAGATTGACAACTCAGGGCTATGGGAACAATTCTAAAAAGTCATTTAGGCTACAACAAAAAAGCAAGAGAGATTATCTATGAACAGTTCCCATTTGCCCCCAAAGCTGTGACAAATCGGTGAGAGTATTTAAGTATTGTTGGAAGCCAGGACCAGAAACTAATCCTATTGGCATATCAGCTTTCAGTGCTTCTCTGATGGCTGATGGCTGATAAAACTCTCCCTT
>CAZBML010000124.1:777-1832 GCA_964493295.1 uncultured Pseudomonadales bacterium
TATCTTTAAATTCGAAGTATTTATTGATATGTGCGTACACTCCCATAGTTAATGCAGCAAGCATTTCATTATTTAGATCCGATGGTAATTGTCCTTCAGCTCTTTTACTCCTTAACTCCTCGATGTACGCATTTGTCTCTTCAGGACTCATGGCCATGACGCGTACCCCAACAAAAGGTAGTCCCAAACGATCAACATGACCATTTTGGATAACTTCCAAACTTCTCGGAGTAAATGAAGTAACCATATGTCTTTCAGAGTTGATAATTTCAGCTTGATTCGCTGGATCTAGTAAGAAATCCAAAGTTACTATTTTTCCACCATTTCTTTCTATCTCATCAGAAATTTCAGCCAATACCGTTGATTTACCTACACCAGTAAGACCACAGCCAAAAATAACTCTTTGCTCGTCAGTGTTGCGCAACTCATCTCTGGTCAAAGCAGCAAAACGTTCTTGTGAAGCGTTCAATTCTATACTCATAGCCGGAAATTATAGCAAAAATGAAGGTAAAAGTCAAATATTATGGGATATTTTATGAGAGGTTTTGAGTTCAAAATCGGTGCAGGGCTTGAGCGAATATGTTAGGACTTATTATTACCCGTTATAAAAGCAAAAGGGCCGCACTATGGCGGCCCCTGAGCACTTGTACCCCGATTTGGGGGTTTTGCGGAAATCATACTTCCTGCTTGGTTACGCCAGGAATGACGGAGAGGATGGCCCTGACTCGAGCCAATGCGACCTTAAGAGGGTCGTACTTGTTTATCTGGTAGGGAATGCCCCTCCTATCTACCGCGCTCTGCAGCTCGTCCTGGAGATGCACGAGGCGGTCAGCATACCAGTCCCACAACTCGACAAAGTCGAGGTCCGTCGTCACCTGAGCCTGCACCTGCAGCATGATGACCGTGAGTAAGTCTTGGAGAGCCTCGAACTCACCTACCGCTCCTCCAGCGCTGCGAGCAGACTCGATTGCCTGCTCTAATGTCGCTATGGTTGCCATGTCTCCTCCGAGAAGAATTTGGTGACCCGTGTTCTGGGGTCGCGTTCGTCTCGCCAC
>CAZBML010000125.1:0-1797 GCA_964493295.1 uncultured Pseudomonadales bacterium
CACGACCGCCCTATCCCTTACGGGTTGGTAGTTGTAGTGGTGGTCAAGTTGTAGTTACTCATGAGTGGGCGGTATAGGGATCGAACCTATGACCTCTACAATGTCAATGTAGCGCTCGTACCAACTGAGCTAACCGCCCGAGATGAGAGTATTTTACCAGAAATGTTGTCGAAAAGTGATTGATCCTGTGGCAAATGCCGAATTTTGGGCTTGTGTCCTCAACCAGCACCCATTTGGACGTTACGCTCGCTAGACATGGAGTATTTGGAGCCAGATTTGGACTCCTGGGTCCAGAAGTATCCCTTGGACTTGCGGCCTCCAGACATTTGGAGCCAAGCTGAGCTATCTTCGAGACTCTTACGCATAAACTTGATCCATTCCTTGAGTTTAGAGAAGTAGTTGAGGTGATAGACGCCACCTTCGACGATGTTGTCCATCATCGCGGCTTCGACAGCTTGCTCTACCTTGCCCATGGTAGCGACGAGCATTTGGAGTTCTTGACGTACACCATTGATCTCTTTCTTGAGGCTTTCATCGGCGTAGGAAAACAATACTTTGGATTCCTGTGATTTGTGGACATGGAAAGCACGTTCTTGCATTTTGGCTTGTTGGGCCGCCTGGTCTTCCTTTTCGGCAATGTATTTTTCTAGATCTGGATTGATTGCCTGATCGGGAGTAGTGGGCATCCTGCCTGTCTTAGCGGAGCCTAGGAGCTGATCAAAAATATTCTGGGCAGTCCCTTTAACTACATCATTGGTGAGGGATTTGACGACAGATCCGCCCATGTCGCGCATAGACTCGACAAAGCTATTGTTGGCAGTAGATTTGGCCGGAGTTTTGCTTGCAGGCTTGGAGTTGAGCGGTTTGAAGTTTTTGAACGGATCGTTTGTCATAGAGTGTATCCTGGATACACCTTATAGTATCCTATAACTCGGCAAGAAAGTCAAGTATTTTACGTTTTTGGATGACATATTTGGCGTAGGCTTCTTGCCCTTTTTGGGGTTTGAGCTCTGCTAGTTCTGCGTCTGTTACCGAGGGTTTTTTCTCGTCGATGAGTTTTTGCAGAATAAACGCGAGGCGCAGGTTACTTTCGGCGGATTTTTGATACTCCGTGACCAAGTCATTGACTGTTTTTTTGATAGATTTGGCGTAATCTGCAACAGAGAGCTTGAGGGAGGACAACTGCTTGGCCAGACGGGAGAGCGCGGACTCTGTCTCTGCCTGGATGAGGAGCGGTGCGACCTCAAACTTGATCCCATCGAGTAGAGCGTCGAAAATGACGTTGAGTTTGTGGTCCTTGATCTCTTGTTCAGCTTCCTCTGGTTTTTGACCTTCTTTTGGTTCGTGTTTGTGGACTTTATCGTGCTTTTTCAGGGTCGATTTGACAATTTTTGCGTAATCGCCGAGCTTGAACTCTGGAGTGGTGGCAACAATAACAGCCATAACCCAGTCTTTACCCTCTTCCATTGATTTTGGGGTCACGCTCGGGTCGATAAGGGGGACTAGCTTGTGCTCGTGGATGACCTCTGAGTAGGCTGGAGAAAGAACATGGTCGAGCACGTGGTTGTAGAGCTGAGATTTGTCCGTCTGAGCCTCGACCATGTTGAGCGGTGCTTTGCCTGGGCGGAAACCTTTGATATTGGCTTTTTTGGCGAGCTCGGAGAGGGCGTGTGCATATTCTTTGGCAATGATTTCTTTGGGGATGACTAGGTCAAAGGTAATCGTGCCGTCTGGTGTGTGGTTTATTTTTGTCATATTAGGGGGAATTATAACATGTGTAATATAATACTTTTGTCG
>CAZBML010000126.1:0-1640 GCA_964493295.1 uncultured Pseudomonadales bacterium
CACTCCCTGGATGAAAAAGGCCGTTCCCCACCTTATGTCCTCCAATCCCAATCTCCTCGCTGCCGTTGCCTTCTATGTTTTGTACTTGAGCACTCTACTTATCCTCTTCCTGATCCCAGCCCTCACCCACAAAGTGGGCTACCAAACACTTGCTTTCCAAACCTTCCTCTTCGGCTTTACCGCCTACGCTACCTACGATCTGACCAATTTGGCCGTCATGAAGGGCTACCCCACCTCTATGGCAATCGCCGATATGATCTGGGGCGGTATTCTCACCATGGTTACTGCCATAATTATTTACAAATTGAACTCCTAAGGAGTCATATGAACAAAAAGCTTTTGCCCCTCGTAGTTATCATCGCCTTGCTCGCAATCGGCGGTTATTATCTTAAAACCAAACAAGTCGATGGTCCCATGACCAGTAAAGAGCTCGTCAGCGAAGCCAACGAATTTGCCTCTGCTATCGAGTCCGGCAAACCTACTATCTGCACCATGAAAAAAGATGCAGACTCCATGGAATATCAAATCAAAGGTAAAGCCATGAGAATGAACTCAACCACCACTATGAAGGACAATTCTGGCAAGACCTCTACTACCGTGGCTCATATGATCAACGACACCAAGTATCTCTACATGTGGGACGATGCATCCAAGCAGGGTTCCAAAATGGCGATTCCCTCAGAGGAAGAAACCAAAGCTATGACAGACAAAGCTAAAGAATATCAGCAAGATACCGAAGTAGCTCCAAAACTAGAGACTCAAGCCGATTACAACAACTTCAAAAACGAAGGCTACTCTATCGAATGCAAATCTGCCAGTGTCGATGACTCGGTCTTTGTCCCACCAACCGACGTCAAATTTATCGATCCCACAAAGATGATGAATACACTCCCCGCACAGGGTGAGGACGGCCAGTTTGACATGAGTCAAATCGAAGAGCTCCAAAAACAATACGGTGGTCAGATACCCGCCAACTACTAGTGCTACCTAGCTAGCGTTAGACCCCAGATCTCCTTTACTCCTGCTAGCTTTAGCATGCGAGCGCATTCTCTTATGGTAGCGCCCGTGGTCCAAACATCATCCACCAAAATCACTCTCTGATTAAAGTATTGGAGAAGCTGTGATTTGGATATTATCTTAAACGCCCCCTCGATATTTTTTCTCCTCTCTTCTTTTTTGAGTCCAAACATTGGTTTCGTCTCCCTAGTTCTCTCCAGGATTGTCACATTTGCCATACCACAGTCATCTGCGATTAGCTGAGCCAGAATTTCCGCCTGGTTGAATCCTCTACTCCGTTCTTTTATTCTCCACATGGGCACGCTTGTAACGATTCCATTTTCTACATCATGAAAGTCACACAGTCCATATAAAAACGCGATAATCTCCCAGGCACTTTTATACTTCACTTTTTTGAGGCATTTCTGCACCATTCCTGGGTACGACAAGCCAGTTACCAATCTCTCCATCCCTTCACCCCTCATACATTTTGGGTGGGTCCACCCGTCCAGGCTAGGCTTACAACACATGGGACAGATCTGCACCGGAACCATTAGCTTCCTCTGGCATGCGTCGCAGATATACTTGCCCTCTCTCCCACACCCTACACATATTTTAGGAAAAACTATCTCCAAAATACTCAT
>CAZBML010000127.1:0-1520 GCA_964493295.1 uncultured Pseudomonadales bacterium
TCTCCAGCATCGATTGGATAGAGATCCATAAAGACCATGGCTTGGGGTCGCTGATAACCCTCGACTGCAGTGACATCGGAGCCCACGGTTGTGAGCGTATCACCAATCGTGACGGCCCGGATATCTTTGTGACCGGTCGCTATATAGCCTACCTCCCCTACTTCGATATGATCTGAAGCACGCATGTCGGGCGAGAAGAAGCCAATTTCGAGTGGATTTAATTTTTCTTTGGTGGCCAGGAGCTGTAAGTTGTCGCGATTATTTTTGTTGATTTCTCCTGACATGACTTTGACAAAAGCAATCACGCCTTTGTGGGTGTCGAAGGTACTATTAAAAACCAATGCTCGTAAATCCGTACTCCCGGCAATCCTTGAATCCGTAATTTTGGGGGGTGGGACACGGGCGACGATGGCATCGAGGAGCTCGGTGACACCGATGCCAGATTTGGCGGAACCGAAAAGTAGGTCTTCTTGCTTGAAACCGAGTGTGTCTATGATTTCGAGGGCTACCCTTTCTGGCTCGGCGGAGGGCATGTCAATTTTATTAATAAAGGGAATGACTATGAGTCCAGCTTCTTTAGCTTTGTCGTAGTTGGCGATTGTTTGAGCCTGGATACCCTTAGTGGCGTCGACTACCAAGACTGCTCCTTCACAGGCATGGAGAGCACGACTAACTTCGTAACTAAAATCAACATGGCCTGGAGTGTCAATCAAGTTCAGAATAAATTCTGAACTTGATTGAGTAGATTGGAGAGAGATATTAGAGCCTAGGGGGGTATAGAGCATGCGAACAGGGGCAAGTTTGATCGTGATCCCACGTTCTACCTCGATGGGATTACTGTCCATAAGTCGGACAGTGCCTCCTTTGGCCACGGCAACCGTTGCTTCCAAGAGCCGATCAGTCAAAGTGGTTTTGACGTGGTCGATGTGGGCACTGATACTGAAATTGCGAATTGGAGAGGTCATATCCCTGGTATTATACCGTAGGTTCACTGGTTTCGAGAGTTTCGTCCGACTCGGAGAGGGCTTTGTGCCAGCCACCAATCTTTTCGGCTAGGCGCACAAAAATGCCGAGCTCTTTGATGTTGAAGAGGTAGGATAAGCCAATGTAAACACCCATACCAATCAACCCGACAGTGAGTGTCAAGAGCACAAGTGGAATAGTGCGAGTGGTGTCGAAGATCAAGTTGTCTAAGACGCGTAGTGGTACCCAGAGAGAAAGAGAGGTGATCACAGTAATAGCTAACATTTTTGCTGTAGGGTACAACAAATGACTACCAGCGAAATTGGCTAGGCTATAGAGTAAATAGGTCAAGACGATTGTCTCGATGAGTGAAGCAACTGTGATCGCAAAAGCCATGCCAATAACACCGGATTTAAGTACAAATAAAAAGTAGTAACTAAGGCCAATATTAATTGTAGTCGAGAGTAGATTGGTAATAAAAGGTGTACTAGTGTTGTGTAGAGAGTAAAAAACCCTAACTAAAATGTGAGTGAGCGATCTGGCGGCAATTGAGACAG